>JBFYOR010000213.1:0-9193 GCA_041303695.1 Mycobacterium sp.
TCTGGGTTTGGGACGGGGCGGCGTCGATACAGGGGCCGGCATCGTCGGGGTTGCAGTGCCCGGGTGCGGCGAGTTTGGCGAAGATCGCGTCGAGGGTGGCGCGCAGTTCGGGGGTGATCCAGCCGGTGAGTCGGCTCATGCCGTCGAGGCCTTGGGGTCCGAGGGTGAGGCTGCGTTTGCGGGCGTGTTCGCGGTCGTCGTCGAGGGTGCCGTCTTGGTCGAGGTAGCCCATGAGTTGGCGGGCCAGGGTGCGCAGTCCTTCGGGGGTGAGTCCGCCGGCCAGGCCGCCGAGTTGGGCTTCGGCGGCGGCCCGCGTGCCGGGGTCGATGTCGGCGGGGAGGTGGTCGCAGAACTCGCGGATGATCGTGACGTGGTCGGTGCCGATCTCGCCGCGGGCCTGGGCTGCTGCGGTGGCGGGCAGCTGGGGTTCCAGTGGTTTGCCGGTGAGGGCTCGGCGTGGCCCGAGTGCGGCGGCCTCAGCGAGGCGGCGGCTGGCATCGGATCCGCTGATGCCCAGCCGTGGAGCCAGGACCGCCCGCCAGGATTTGGCGCCCATCTCGGTGGCGGTGGCCTGGGCCTGCAGGTGATTGAGCAGGGCGTGTTCCAGGGCGGGTTGGCGGCGGCGCTGGGTTTCCAGCCGGTCCAGCACCGCGAGGACCTGCCCGGCACTGAGACCCGTCAGCGGTAGCGAGGCCAGCTTGTCCCACACCGCCTCGAGGTCGTCCAGAACGGCCAACATCTCCATATATCGAACACTAGTTCGACAGTCCGACAGATTTCAGTCGGTCCCGGATCAGAGCTTCCCGCCCTTGGGCATCGCGGCGGACACCGTACGCATCACCGTCCGTTTGAGCGTCCCGGCCGCTGTGCCGGCTGTCGCTGCCAGCATCGATCGGTGCGGCGGATCCAACAACACCATGTCACCCACCGCGATCCGACCGGGCGCCAGCACGTCGGCGTAAACCCCCAGGCATCGACGCGCGTGGGCGGCGACGGTTCTGCTGATGGCCGGGTCCCGGCTGAGCTGAGGCTGGTCGTGGGTGGGCATCACGCACCGGACGGTGGGAATCAACGGGGACAGCGCAAGCTGGCCGGTTGTCCGCAGGGTCCCGCCGCACCACGTCAGCTCGGGGTGCTCGACGGTGGCGGGGGAGTCGATCAGGACCGTCGGCCGGAACCGCCGCACGTCGAAGTCCGAACCGGGGGCCAGTGCTGCCATGGTCGCCAGCGCTTGTTCGGTCAGCAGATGCACCGGGTAGGCGTCGACATAACTGCCGATCGGGGTGGCGTACCGGCTGATCTCGGCGAGCTTTCGCACCGGGAACATCGACAGATCCGGCAGTGGCTCGTCGGGCCCGAGTCCGAAGATCGTCCGCATATCGGTCTTGGTGGCCATCGGGCCGCGGTACTGGTCGCGATCGGCCACCGGAGGCAGCGGCCGCAGTTCGACGTCGCGGTCGAGGTACTCCGACAGAATCCGGTGCACGGCCGGATCCGCGCTGGAGATCTCCAGACCGGCGGGAAGGCCGATGACCACCTCGGGTGCCTTGCCCGGCCCGGCATCCGCGGGCGGTGCGGCCGCGTAACGCGCCGTGCACCACAACAACCCGGGCAGGCGTTTGGCACTCGTGGTGGCTTTCAACTCGACATCGCGGACCGCCCAGGTCCGATCGGCGTGCAGACCGAGTTCGCCGATCTGGGCTTCCGGAACCCGCTCGCCCGCCATGGACTTGACCGGATAGCGCCAGATCGATGTGACACGGCCGGCCTCGATCATCGCCCGATCTTACGCCCGACCGGCCGGTTCACCGAGACTGGTTTTGGTGGTCGCCGCGGCCAGTGCGACTATGGAGCGGCAACTTTGCCGCAAGCGCTACTACGGCAGCCGCACCATTTGTCATAGCGGAAGGCACCAGGGCTCACAGCGATGTACGACCAAGTCACCGGATGGGACGCCGGCACCGATCCCAAGGATGTGGGATTCCGCATCGACCCGGTATTGGCCCGCAGCTGGCTGTTGGTCAACGGGTCCCAATACGACAAGTTCGCGCCGGCATCGCGGTCGCGGGCCGACATCGTGGTGCTCGACATCGAGGACGCGGTCGCTCCGAACGGCAAGGCGGCCGCCCGGGAGAACGTGGTGCGGTGGCTGGCCGACGGCAAGGCCGACTGGGTCCGGGTGAACGGGTTCGGCACCCAGTTCTGGGCCGACGATTTGGACATGCTGTCCAACACCACGGTCGGCGGGGTGATGCTGGCGATGGTGGAGTCCGTCGACCATGTCACCGAGACGGCCAAGCGGTTGCCTGACATCCCGATCGTCGCGCTGGTGGAGACCGCCCGCGGTCTGGAGCGCATCACCGAGATCGCCGCAGCCAAGGGCACTTTCCGGCTGGCCTTCGGTATCGGCGACTTCCGCCGGGACACCGGCTTCGGCGAGAACCCGACAACCCTGGCCTACGCCCGCTCGCGGTTCACCATCGCCGCCAAAGCGGCGCACCTACCCGGTGCCATCGACGGCCCGACGGTGGGCTCCAGCGCGCTCAAGCTGAGCGAGGCGACCGCGGTGTCGGCCGAGTTCGGCATGACCGGCAAGATCTGCCTGACTCCGGACCAGTGCCCAACGGTCAACGAGGGCCTGTCCCCGTCACAGGAGGAGATCTCCTGGGCCAAGGAGTTCTTCGCGGAGTACGAGCGCGACGGCGGCGAGATCCGCAACGGCTCCGATCTGCCGCGTATCGCCCGCGCCACCAAGATCCTCAACCTGGCCCGCTCCTACGGGATCGAGGTCTCCGAGTTCGACGATCAGGCCGTGCACGTGGCAGCCCCCTCGGACACCTACCACTACTGACCGGGGTAGACCGGCACTGACCCGGGTCGGCGCCGCGCTTCAGCCGGCGGCGATCAGGTCCGCGGCCTTCTCCCCGATGACGACGGCGGGTGCATGGGTGTGGCCGCGGATGATGGCCGGCATCACCGACGCATCGGCCACCCGGAGTCCGTGCACGCCGCGAACCCGCAGTTGGGGGTCGACGACACTGCGATCATCGCGTCCCATCCGGCACGTCCCGACCGGGTGATAAAGGGTGTGCGAACAGCTGTCGAGTGCCCGTTCCAGGGTCTCGTCGTCCAGTGTCGTCGCGTGTAGGGGACGTACGACGGCGCCGACGACATCGCGCAGCGCGGGGGACCGGGCGATCGTGGCAGTGACCCGCAGGCCCTCCATCATCGCCGCGCGGTCGATCCCCTCGGAGTCGGACAGGTAACGCGGGTCGATGACCGGCTTGGCGAACGGGTCGGCCGATCGCAGCGTGACGGTTCCCCTGCTGTGCGGCGTCAGCAGGATCGGCCCGGTGGCGATGGCGTGGCCGTACGGCTCGCCGAGGCCCTCGTCGAAGAACGGTGCCGGCGCCCAGATGAGTTCGAGGTCGGGCAACTCGAGTTCGGGGCGGCTGCGCACGAATCCGTAGGCCTCGCCGATATTGGAGGTCAGCATGCCGCGTCGGCGCGCCAGATAGTCGACCAACTGCCGAGGCTTCTCCGCGTCGAACAGGCTGTCGTCCCGCACGGCGAACCCCATGGGGCAGACCAGATGATCCATCAGATTGCGGCCCACCTCGGGCGCGTGATGGACGACGCCGATGCCGAATTCAGAGAGTTGTTCCTCGTCTCCGATTCCGGACAGCATCAGCAATTGGGGAGTGTTCACCGCGCCCGCACTGAGCACCACCTCGCGGGCCGCCCATACGGTCTGGCGGTGCCCGTCGGCGTCGTCGAACTCCACCCCGACCGCCCGCCCGCCGCCGATCAGCACCCGGCGCACGGTTGAGTCGGTGAGCAGGGTCAGGTTGCGCCGATGCAGAACAGGCTTGAGATAGGCATCAGCGCAACTCCAACGGGCCCCGCGACGCTGCGTCACCGCGGTTTCGCAGAACCCGTCGAGCACGGGTGCATCCGGGGTCATCGCCCGGTAGCCGGCCTGCGCGGCGGCCCGCAGCCACAGCGCCGTCGAGGGGCGTGGGCTGCGCTGCTCGGAGATGACCAGGGCACCGTTCTCGGCCCGGTCGAAGTAGGGGCGCAGGTGGGCATAGTCCCACTCGTCACCGGCTTGCCGGGCCCATTCGTCATAGTCGGCGGGAAAGCCGGGAATCCACATCATCGCATTCATCGACGATGAGCCGCCGAGGACTTTTCCTCGCGGCCAATAGATTTCGCGCCCACCGACATCCTTCTGCGGTTCGGTGAGGTAGTCCCAGTCCAGCGGGCTGCGGAACAGTTTGGAGAAGGCCGCGGGAATGTGGACGAACTTGTCGGTGTCCATCGGCCCGGCTTCCAGCACGACCACGTTCACCCGGGGATCGGCGCTGAGACGGTTGGCGACGACCGATCCTGCGGACCCGGTTCCGATGATGACGTAATCGCAGTTCATGGGCCGAAGTATAGGAACCTCACGGTCAGGTCCGAAGGCGGATGGGCAGGCGCTTCAAGGAATTGTTCAGATTCGACCGGATCCGGACGGGTTCGCCGATCACCTGTATCTGGGCAAAGGTTTCGAGCAGTTCGGTGAAGAACACCCGGCCCTCGAGTCGTGCCAGATGGGCGCCGAGGCAGAAATGCGTACCCATGCCGAATGACAAGTGTGGGTTGGGTTTCCGGTGAATGTCGAAGGTCTGCGGGTCGACGAAGACCGCTTCGTCGCGGTTCGCCGAGGTGTAGTACATCGCAACCTTGTCCCCGGCGCGGATCGCGGTTCCGGACACCTCGGTATCGATGAGTGCCGTTCGCCGGAAGTAGTGCAGCGGATTGTCGAAGCGGAGGATTTCCTCAACCGCACCCGGCATCAGCGACGGATCGGCCCGTAGTTCGGTGAGCTGCCTCGGGTGGCGAAGCAGTGTCAGCAGACCCGAGGACAGCATCCCCCTGCTGGTGTCGTTGCCGGCAGTGACCAGCTGGACGAAGAAGCCGCCGAACTGCACGTCGCTCATCGACTCCCCGCCGAATTGAGCGCCGAGGATGACACTGGTCAGATCCTCGCCGAGTCCACGCCTGCGCAGGGTCGCCGCCAGGTCCACCGCGTATGCGGCCATCTCCACGCCGCCGGTGGCGTTGGCGCCGCCCGGGTCGCCAAGATCAGGATCCTGGCTGGAGGTGATGCGTTCGGCCAGCGTGCGCAGGTACTCCCAGTCGCCGGGCGGCAGGCCGAACAGTTCGCCGATCACCCGAACGGGTAGCTGTGCGGCGACATCCCGGACGAACTCGACCTCCCCACGCTCGCGAGCCTCGGCCATGATGGCCCGGCACACCTGGCGCACCCGTTTCTCGAGATCGGCGATCATCCGCGGCCGAAAGTGCGTCGACAACGGCGCGCGGTACGCGCTGTGCCGGGGTGGGTCCATCGCCACCAGCATGTTGCGCACCCGCTCCAAGGTCTCCTCGGGCATGTTCTCGACGGTGATCCCGCCAACGCTGGCCGAGAAAGTCTCCGGCTGCCGCGCGACGTGCACCACGTCCGCATGACGCAGGATCGCCCAGAAACCGGGTTCGTCGCGCATCGGCTGCCAGTGCACCGGGTCAGTGCGCCTCAGCTCGGCGAGGGCGTCGTGCGGAACGCCGGTGCTGAAGGTGTCCGGGTCGGCGAGATCCACCGAGCGCAGCGATCCTCCGGCGCCGGCGATCGTGCTCGTCATGGTCAGGCGGTCAACACGTTGGGGCGCTGAAGGCCGGCCTGCTCACACAATGTGAGATAGACCGCGAGCGTGCTGGCCCCGTCGGAGACACTCTCGACTTCGCCGTCGCCGTCGAGATTCAGGTTTGCCCCGTACATCTGGAACCAGACATGGGTGTCGTCCTCAACCACCTGCAGCGTGTGGATCGAGCCGGCTGGCTCGTAGAGAAACGAACCTGCACGGTTGACGTAGCCGTACTCCTTGTACTTCCACCCGCCGGAGGTTGTGTAGGCGTAGACCGGCCCGGTGTGCTTGTGGCGCTGCACCTCGTAGCCGGCCTGGAAAACGTTCTCCAGGATCCAGAGGCCCTCGGCCTCCTTGACCATGATCACCTTGAGTTTGGAACCGTCGCCGATATCGACGAAGGGCAGTTCGTCTGCGCCGACGTGCACGGCGCCCGGGATGTCGATCATGGTCATGTGCGGCCTCCGAAGCCTCTGGCTAAAACACGAAGTAGATAACACGAGTAATAATACATGTGGTTGTGATCGCGCAAAGGGGGTTGCGGGCGGTTCCGGAAGGACTAGGGTGCCTGCGTGCGCGCCGTGAGATCAGTCGAGGGAAGACCCACCGTCCTCGAGGTCGACGACCCGACCGGTGACTGGCCGCTGCTCGAGGTGGGTTCGGCCAGCATCTGCGGCAGTGATCTGACACTGGTGGGCTGGAATCTGCCGACGACGCTCGGCCACGAGTTCGCCGGAACGGTCGACGGCGTCGCCTACTGCGTCGAGCCGACGGTTCGCTGCGGGGACTGCGATCAGTGCCGCATTGGCGCCACCCAGCGTTGCCGGGGCTCAGCGCCGCACGGGATCATCGGTGTCGCATTCGACGGGGGACTCGCCGAGCGGGTGGCCGTCCCGGCGGACTGCCTGGTGCCGCTACCTGACGGGCTGGCGGTCGCTGACGCCTCGTTGGTCGAGCCGCTTGCGGTGAGTTGGCACGCCCTGCGAAGGGCAGCCGCCGCACCAGGGGAGCGGGTGCTGGTGGTCGGCGGTGGCAGCGTCGGTTTACTGACGGTGGCGGCAGCCCGGGCGATGGGGCTCGACGTCGACCTCGATGCCCGACATGATCATCAGCGGGTGGCAGGCGATCGTCTGGGTGCGGGTTCTCCGCGCGGGCAGTACGACATCACCGTCGAGGCGGCCGGTACCGACACCGCGCTCGCCACCTGTGTCCGCAAGACGACCCCCGGGGGCCGCATCGCTCTCGTGGGCATGGCGCAGAGCGACCGTCAGGTGCCGTCGATCCCGTTCGTGATGAACGAGCTGTCGATGCTCGGCTGCAACTGCTACGACAGCGGTGGTGGCGGCCGCGAGTTCGCCAGGGCCGCCGCGGTTCTCGCCGCGGATCCCGAGATCGCCGCCACGGTGATCACCCACCGTTTCCTGCTGGCTGAGGCCGCCGAGGCGTTCCGGGTGGCTGCCGACCGTGGCAGCGGCGCCATCAAGGTGGTGCTACAGCCGTAACGGCTCAGTGTGCGACGTGCTGGTCCGCCACGTCCAGCGCCGCGTCCAGGATGGCCAGGCCTTCGGCGATCTCGGCTTCGGAGACGTTGCACGGGGGGCAGACGTGGATGCGGTTGAAGTTGGCGAAGGGCAGCAGCCCGCCCGACTTGCACGCTGCCAGAACCGCATTCATCGCCGGGCTGGACCCGCCGTAGGGCGCCAACGGCTCCCTGGTGACCGGGTCGGAGACCAGTTCGATAGCCCAGAACACCCCGAGGCCGCGCACCTCGCCGACCGAGGGGTGGCGCTGGGCCAGATCGCGCAGACCGGGGCCGAGAACCTGCTCACCGATGCGGGCAGCGTTGGCGACCATGGCCTCGTCTTCCATCGCGTTGATGGTGGCCACCGCGGCGGCTGTCGCCAAAGGGTGCCCGGAGTAGGTGAGACCACCGGGGTAGGGCCGGTCGGCGAAGGTCGAGAAGATCGCATCGCTGATCGCCACTCCGCCCAGTGGCACATACCCGGATGTGACACCCTTGGCGAAGGTCATCAGGTCGGGGACGACGTCGAAATGGTCGATGGCGAACCACTTCCCGGTCCGTCCGAAACCGGCCATCACTTCGTCGGCGATGAACACGATGCCGTAGCGGTCGCAGATCTCCCGCACGCCGGCCATATACCCCGGCGGCGGCACCATGATGCCCGCCGTGCCGGGAACCGACTCCAAGATCAATGCGGCGAACGACGCCGGGCCCTCGTGCGCGATGAGACGCTCGAGATAGTCGAGGGCGCGTTGCGACTCCTGCTGCTCGTCGGCGGCGTGAAAGGACGTGCGGTACAGGAACGGACCGTTGAAGTGCACGACGCCGGCGCTGGCGTAGTCGTTGGGGTACCGGCGCGGGTCGCCGGTCAGGTTGATCGCGGTGTCGGTGCCGCCGTGGTAGGAGCGGTAGCGCGACAACACCTTGTAGCGGCCGGTGTGCAGTCTCGCCATCCGGACCGCATGCTCCACAGCGTCCGCACCGCCGTTGGTGAAGAACACCCGGTTGAGGTCGCCGGGTGCGCGCTCGGCGATCAGTCGGGCTGCCTCGGATCGCGCGGAGTTCGCATGCTGCGGCGCGATGGTGCACAGCTTCGCCGCTTGTTCGGCGATCGCGGCAACGACCTTCGGGTGCTGATGGCCGATATTGGTGAAGACCAACTGGGAGGAGAAGTCGAGCAGCTTGTTGCCATCGCCGTCCCAGACATAGGACCCCTGCGAGGCGATGATGGTCACCGGCTTGATCTGCGCTTGCGCAGACCACGAGTGGAACACGTGGCGGCGGTCGAGTTCGTAGGCTTCGCGGCCTTCCGCGATGGCGGACTCGAGGTCCTGTCCGTTCGGGAGTGCCGTATCGGTCGCCGGTTCCGTCACTGTCATGGCTGAGAACTTTACCGGCCGTACGCGCGGCCGAGCACGGCAACTCTTCGGCCAAGTGTTGGCTCCACTTGAGACACCATTGGGTCACAGTTCAACGAAAAGCCCAGCTCACGACCAATAACCGGGTGGCAGTCCACCCGCCGATGTTGTACAAGTGACGGTAGTGACTGTTGTGAACGGGATGGCGAAATCCGCCTCTGTTCGTCTCAGCAGGAGGGTGGTTACAGATATGAAGCGTTTCTATGCACTGTTGCTCGGCGTCATGCTGGGGCTGGGACTGGTGCTTCCCGCGGTGGCGGCGGCCGCACCGGTAAGCCGGGAGCAGGCGGTCAACCTGGTCATCGCTCGGGGCATGGCTCAGCGCGGCGTGCCGTACTCCTGGGGCGGCGGCGATATCAACGGACCGAGCCTGGGCAACGGCCCCGGTGCGACGATCGTCGGGTTCGACGCCTCCGGGCTGATCCAGTACGTCTACGCCGGCGTCGGCGCCAAGCTGCCGCGGTCGTCGGGGGCCATGTACAACGTGGGCCAGAAGGTCACACCCGCCCAGGCTCTGCCCGCGGACCTGATCTTCTACGGCCCGGACGGCAGCCAGAGCGTCT
>JBFYOR010000214.1:0-6252 GCA_041303695.1 Mycobacterium sp.
TCGTCCGCGCGCCAGGCGCGGTCCGTCTGCCGCGCGGCGTCGTTCGCGGAGTCGACCAGCAGGCTGGCCAGACCCGACTCGATTGCCTCGCTGACCCTTTCCGGTGGTGCCGGCTCGCCGCGGACCGCCGCACCGATGCGGTCACGCAGTCGGCCCACGCCCTCTTCCAGGCGTTTGAGCAGTTGTCCGGTACCCACGAACTCCTGCCAGCGGGCCAGCACCTCGCCGCGCATGAGGGAGCCGTCCGAGGCGACCGCCTCCAAATCGGCAACCGCCTGCGCGTACGGCGCCGCCACCGCAGTACGCAGCCGGTCGGCGGTATCCACCTGTTGCGCAACGGCATCGGTGATCACCGGCATCTCGGCGACGATCCTCCCGACTGCGCCGTCCACGGTCCGGCGGGCCACCGCTGCGCGCATAGCCGCATCGTCGACCAGATTGGCCAGCCAGGTATGCATCGTCGCCGTGCGATCGTCGGGCAGCATGCCGTCGACCAACGGCGATTCGGGGATGACGAACAGTGGCGCGCCGGCGAGGCGTTCGTCGGCCAGCACCTGGCGAACATGCGCCGTTACTTCGGCCATCGCCTCCGGGGGTACCCGGTTCAACACGATGACGACCGCCGCGTTGCGGTCGACCGCGGCACGAAGGGCCGCCCACGGCACCGCGTCGGCGTACCGGGAGGCGGTGGTGACGAAGATCCACAGGTCCGCGGCCGACATCAGCATGCCCGCCATTTCGCGGTTGGCATGGGACACCGAGTCGAGGTCGGGGGCGTCGAGAAGTCCCATGCCGGCGGGGACCTCATCGAGGGCAACCAGGCGCAACCCGAACACATCGTCGGTGCCGCCGAGTGCGGTCCCACCGGTGATCCGGGGCAGCCGGGGCAGGATGTGGTCGGAGGCGAACCAATCGGCGTCGGCCGGATTGTGGGCCAACACCGGGTGTCGCGTCGTCGGCCGCAGCACCCCGGGAGTCGTCACCGGTTTGCCGACCAGGCTGTTGACCAGGGTCGACTTACCGCTCCCGGTGGATCCGCCCACGACGGCCAGCAGTGGCGCATCGGCGTCCCGAAGCCGCGGCACCACATAGTCGTCGAGTTGGTTGGTGAAGGTTGCGGCGAGGCTCCGGGCGGCTTCGGCACCCGTGACGGGCAGCGGGATCCGCACCCGCCCGAGGGCCTCGCGCAGCGATTCCAGCGGTGGCAGCAAAGGTCCGGACACCGGTACATCCTGCCGCACCAGCACGGCCGGTGGTGAGCGGTTGTCCAGCTAAGGCCGCAGCGACGGGGCCGGCAGGCCGAATTCGCGGTTGAGCACGGTGCGGGCGGCGTAGTAGCCGCTCATCCCGTGCACCCCACCACCGGGCGGGGTGGCCGACGAGCACAGGTAGGCCCGGGGAATGGGCGTACTCCATGGGTTTACCCGCGGGGTGGGGCCGAGCAGGGCGCGCAGCACCGAGTTGCCGCCCACCCCGATATCCCCGCCGACATAGTTGGCGTCGTGCTCGGCCAGGCGCGACGCCGGGATGCTGCGCGCGGCCACGACGATATCGGCGAAGCCCGGCGCGAAGCGTTCCATCACGGCGGTGATGGTGGCGGTCTGGTCGACGGTGGACCCGGCCGGCACATGGGCGTAGGTCCAGAACGGCCGACGGCCGCCGCCGTCGATACGACTCGGGTCGGCGGTGAAGGATTGCGCGGCCAGCACCATCGGCCATTCGGCATGAGTACCCGCTGCGATCTGCTTCTCGGCACGGGCCATCTGGGTTCTGGTGCCACCGAGGTGCAGTGTCGCGGCTGCGGCCAGCTCCGGATCCGACCATGGAATATCCTGGGAGAGAACGAAATCCACTTTGGCAACGCCGGGGCCGAACCGGTAGCCGCGCAGCTTTCGGGCATAGCCGGATGGCAGCGCATCGCCGTAGATGTCCAACAGCGCGGTGGGTGCGGTGTCGTAGAGCACCACACCGGTCGGGGGAGCGGTGACGGTGACCCCCGCGTGCAGTTCGCCGCCGTGCGCGCGCAGATCGTCCATCAGCGCGTCGGCGATCGACTGGCTGCCGCCCACCGGCACCGGCCAGCCCACGGTGTGGGCCAACGTCGCCAGCAGCAGTCCGGCGCCGGCGGCCACCAGTGACGGCATTCGTGCGATGGTGTGCGCGGCGACGCCGGTGAACAACGCCCGGGCATCCTCGCCGCGAAGCCGTCCCCAGGCGGGGCTGCCCTGCTCGAGCATGCGTTGCCCGAGCAGCACCGCCGCCGGGAGATCGGGCGGCAGGGACCGCTTGTCGCCGATCAGGAACGCCACCACGTCCTCGCCGCGGGCGGCCAGTGGCCCCAGCAGATGCCGCCACGAGTCACCGTGCTGCAGGCCCGCGCAGGTGCGCTCCAGATCGCGCCAGCCGATCGCGGCCGGCCGGCCCGGCAACGGGTTGGCATAGGAGATCTCCGGTACGGCCAAACCCACGCCGCGGGCCCGCAGATCGAACTCGGCGAAGAACGGCGACGCCAGCGCCAGCGGGTGGATCGCCGAGCAGATGTCGTGGCGGACATCCGGGTACTCGGGATCGGCGAGGGTGCGGGAACCCCCGCCGAGGGTGGGCTGAGCCTCCAGGACCTGCACTTTCAAACCGGCGCGCGCACAGGTCACCGCCGCTGACAGCCCGTTGGGGCCGCTGCCGACAACGGTGACGTCCATCTAGCGATTACACCCCATTCCCGGCCCTTTAGGCTGTCCCGGTGACTCTGCCCCCCAACATGCCCGTCGTGCTCATCGCCGACAAGCTCGCCGAATCGACCGTCGCCGCCCTCGGTGACCAGGTCGAGGTCCGTTGGGTCGACGGCCCGGACCGCCCCAAGCTACTGGAAGCCGTCGCCGAGGCCGACGCACTGCTGGTGCGTTCGGCCACCACCGTCGACGCCGAGGTGATCGCCGCCGCGCCCAAGCTGAAGATCATCGCCCGGGCCGGGGTGGGCCTGGACAACGTCGACGTCGACGCCGCCACCGCGGCCGGGGTACTGGTGGTCAACGCGCCGACCTCAAATATTCACAGCGCCGCCGAACATGCGCTGGCGCTGATGCTCTCGGCCGCCCGGCAGATCCCCGCCGCCGACGCCACCCTGCGGGACAAGACCTGGAAGCGCTCGGCGTTCAACGGCACCGAACTGTTCGGCAAGACCGTCGGCGTGGTGGGCCTGGGCCGGATCGGCCAGCTGGTGGCCGCGCGGGTCGCCGCATTCGGCACCCACGTCATCGCCTACGACCCGTACGTCCCGCCGGCCCGGGCCGCGCAGCTGGGTATCGAACTGCTGCCCCTGGACGATGTGCTGGCCCGCGCGGATTTCATCTCGGTGCACCTGCCCAAGACCAAGGAGACCGCCGGGCTGCTGGGCGCCGAGGCGCTGGCCAAGACCAAGCCCGGTGTCATCATCGTCAACGCCGCCCGCGGCGGCCTCATCGACGAGCAGGCGCTGGCCGATGCGATCCGCAGCGGTCACGTCCGCGCCGCCGGCCTGGACGTGTACGCCACCGAACCGTGCACCGACAGCCCGCTGTTCGACCTGCCGCAGGCGGTCGTCACCCCGCACCTGGGTGCATCGACCTCCGAGGCGCAGGACCGGGCCGGTACCGATGTCGCCGAGAGCGTCAAGCTCGCCCTGGCCGGTGAGTTCGTGCCCGACGCGGTCAACGTCGGGGCCGGCGCGGTCAGCGATGAGGTCTCGCCGTGGTTGGATCTGGTGCGAAAGCTCGGCGTGCTGGCCGGGGTGCTCGGCACCGAGCCGCCGGACAGCCTGTCGGTACGGGTGTCCGGGGAGCTGGCCGCTGAAGATGTTGAGGTGCTGAAGCTTTCGGCGCTGCGCGGCCTGTTCTCCACGATGACCGATCAGCAGGTGACCTTCGTCAACGCCCCGGCGCTGGCCGCCGACAGGGGACTTGAGACCGAACTCGCCACGGCCAGTGAGAGCCCCAACCACCGCAGCCTGGTCGACGTGCGGGTGGTGGCGCCGGACGGCTCGGCGGTCAACGTCTCCGGGACGCTGTCCGGCCCGCAGCAGGTGCAGAAGGTCGTCTCGATCAACGGCCGCAGCTTCGACCTGCGTGCCGAGGGCATGAACCTGATCCTGCACTACCGTGACAAGCCCGGCGCTCTCGGCAAGATCGGCACCCTGCTGGGTGCGGCGGAGGTCAGCATCGAGGCCGCCCAGCTGAGCCAGGATGCCAGCGGCGAGGGTGCCACGGTGATGCTGCGACTGGACCGCGACGTGCCCGCCGAGGTGCGGACCGCGATCCGCGACGCGGTGGACGCCGGAACGCTGGAAGTGGTTGATCTGTCGTGACGGCGCAGATGAAACTGGCTGTGATCGCCGGCGACGGTATCGGCCCGGAAGTCATTGCGGAGGCCCTGTCGGTGCTCGACGCGGTGCGCCCCGGTGTCGAGCAGACCCACTACGACCTCGGTGCGCGGCGCTACCACGCCACCGGCGAGGTGCTGCCCGACGGCGTCATCGACGAACTGCGCGGCCACGACGCGATCCTGCTCGGGGCGATCGGGGATCCGTCGGTGCCCAGCGGTGTGCTCGAACGCGGACTGCTGCTGAAGATCCGCTTCGAACTCGACCACCACGTCAACCTGCGCCCGAGCCGGCTCTACGACGGTGTGCGCAGCCCGCTGGCCGGGGATCCGGCGATCGACTTCGTCGTCGTCCGCGAGGGCACCGAGGGGCCCTACACCGGCACCGGCGGGTCGATCCGCACCGGCACGCCGCACGAGGTCGCCACCGAGGTCAGCCTCAACACCGCCTTCGGGGTTGCGCGGGTGGTGCGGTACGCCTTCGAGAAGGCCCGCGCCCGCCGCAAGCACCTCACCCTCGTGCACAAGAACAACGTGCTGATGTTCGCCGGCAAGCTGTGGTCCCGGATCGTGGCCGAGGTGGGCGCTGACTACCCGGATGTGGAAGTGGCCTATCAGCATATCGATGCCGCGACGATCCATATGGTCACCGACCCGGGCCGCTTCGACGTCATCGTCACCGACAACCTGTTCGGCGATATCATCACCGACCTCGCCGCCGCGGTGTCGGGGGGAATCGGCTTGGCGGCCAGCGGCAATATCGACGCCACCGGCACCAACCCGTCGATGTTCGAGCCGGTGCACGGCAGCGCGCCCGATATCGCCGGGCAGGGCATCGCCGACCCGACGGCAGCGGTGATGAGTGTGGCTCTACTGCTCTCGCATCTCGGCGAGGATGCCGCCGCGGCCCGGGTGGACAAGGCCGTCGCCGATCATCTGGCCACCCGCGGCGGTGCCGCACTGTCCACCGCAGAGGTGGGCGAGCGGATCCGCGCCCGCCTCTAAGGCTTCTTTCTCGCCGGGTCGGCGGGCACCAGCGGTATCGCCAGCACCGGGAACAGCGCGCACACCGCGAACGCCACCGGGAATCCCGCCACGCCGATCAGCGCCCCGAACAGCGGCGGGGTCAGCCCGGCGGTCAGTAGTTGGCTGGTGTTCTGGGTGCCCAGCGCGCGACCACTCCAGAACGGCCCGGCGATCTCGGCGATGGCGGTGAACGCCAAGCCGTTGTCGCTGACCGTCACCACCGACGCCACGATCATCGCGGCGATACTCCAGGCCCAGTCCGCCGCATCGGCCAGTGCCAGTGCGAGCATCGCCGCGGATGCTGCGGCGGCGATCACCCGAATGGGCGCCAGTCGGGAGCCGACCCGGTCGGACCACAGGCCGGCGCCGACTCGGCCCAACGCGCCGAGTATCTGGGCGACGGTCACCAGCGCACCCGCCGAACCCGCCGACCAGCCATTGTCGGTGATCAGCCACACCAGCGTGAACGTCCACACCACGGCCTGCGGAACGACCAGCAGCACTGACACCAGGTGGATGCGCGCCAGCGTCGAGGAACTGCGGTACGGGTTGGCCAACTGTTCGGCAGGCGCTTGCGCGCGCGGCGGACGCGCCGGGTCCCGGACGCCGACCGCGCAGACCAGCGCCGCGGCCGCGCACACCACAGCCGGAAATAGCAGCGCCGCCCCGATCCCGCCGCTTTCGGCCAGCCGCGGAATCACCAAGGCCCCCACACCGACTCCCAGCGGTTGTGCCGTCTGGCGGATGCCCATCGCCAGACCGCGTTGCTCCGGTTCGAACCAGCCCACCACCAGCCGCCCGCTGGCCGAATTGCTGCTCGCCGCCGCCATTCCGCCGAGGAATAGGAAGACCGAAACCGCCACCAGGGAATCG
>JBFYOR010000215.1:0-4333 GCA_041303695.1 Mycobacterium sp.
AGCCGGGAACCCCGCCACCGCTTGTGGATCGGCGAACCCCACATGCTCGTCATGGCCGATGAGCCTACCCAAGCCGATGAGAAGGCCGGGTTAGTCTCGGCTGTACGGTCCCAGGCGGCGATGACGGAAGGACACCGGTGCTGCGGCGAGTGCTCGCGTTGACGTCGACGGCGCTGTTGACCGGTTTCCTGGCAGGGTGTGCCAACACCGATTCCTGGGTGGAGTCCACCGCCGCCCCGGGGTGGAGCGCGCAGTACGCCGACGCCGGCAACTCCAGCTACACCGCCACCGACGGCGCCGCCGCGCTGACGGCGGGGTGGAGCCGCTCGGTCAAGGGCGAACTGGGGGCCGCGGCCGCCCTCGGCGGGGGCGGGTACCTGGCCGTCAACGGGCAGACCGCCGGCGGTTGTTCGCTGATGGTGTGGGAGAACGACAACAACGGCCGGCAACGCTGGTGCACCCGCATGGTGCTCGGGGGCGGCTTCTCCAGCCCGCTGTTCGACGGGTTCGACAACCTCTATCTGGGTCAGCCCGGTCTGATGATCTCCTACCCGCCGACCCAGTGGGTGCGCTGGCGCACCCCGGTGATCGGAATGCCCACCACCGCAAGGTTTCTCCGCGGCGGACAGCTGCTGGTGGTCACCCACCTCGGACAGGTGCTGATCTTCGACTCACATCGCGGGGTGGTGTCCGGCACCCCGCTGGATCTCGTGGAGGGCATCGACCCGACCGATGCCACCCGCGGCCTGACGGATTGCCAGCAGTCGCTGCCCGGCTGCCCGGTGCCCTCGGCTCCGGCGTTCTCAGCGGCCAGTGGGATGGTCGTGATCGGGGTGTGGCAGCCCGGCGCGAAGTCGTCGGTGCTCACCGCTCTGCGCTACCAGCCCGGCCAGACGCCGCTGCTGAGCCGGGAATGGACATCCGACGCGGTCGAGGCCGGAGTGCTGGCCAGCCCGGTGCTCTCCGCCGATGGCGCGACGGTCTACGTCAACGGCCGCGACCGCACGCTGTGGGCGCTGGATACCGCCAGCGGCGAGCCGAAATGGTCTGTCGCACTGGGATTCCAGCCACAAACGCCGCCGACGGTCACCCCCGGCGGGCTGATCATCGCCGGCGGTGGACCCGATACCCAACTGGTGGCAATCAAGGATTCCGGGGACCGCGCCGAGGTGACGTGGCGACGAGACGACATCAGCCCGCTGTCCACCTCCAGCCAGGCCGGCGACCGGGTCGCCTACACGGTCGTTGCCGAGGCGGAGGACCGGTTGTCGCTGCTGGTGTTCAACCCTGCCGACGGCGGGCGCACGCTCAACAGCTACCCGCTTCCGCAAGCCGCGGGCTTCCCGGTCGGGGTGTCGGTCGGATCCGACCGCCGGGTGGTGGTGGCCACCAGTGCCGGGCAGGTCTACAGCTTCAGCCCCGAGTAGCCTCGTTCCCCGCGGTGCTGCAATCGTGTCAGAGTTGCAGCGGCGGGATCTGATCGCGCGGCACCGACACCGAGGTCTCGCCCGCGTAGGAGGGCAGCATTTCGGCGCGGCCGAAGAAGAAGATCACCGCATCGTCGGTGACGGCGAAGTTCTGATAGTGCGACACGTCACGGCCGTCTCCCGGGGAGATGCTTCCCACCAATCCGGTTTCAGATTCCAGGGTGCGCGCGACGATCGGGAAGATCGAGTCCAGCGGCTCGGCGTCCGGGGCGAACAACGTGTCGAAGGTGACCGGCCGGCCCCGGTCGACGTCGTAGGTGAAGGACTTGAACCAGGTCGTCGGATGCGCGCTGCCTACGTTCTGGAACAGGGTGAGCACCACACTGCGGGTCAGCGCCGATCGGAACGACTCGGCCGTGACGTCCATCTCGTAGGGCAGATTGCGGGAGTCCGGGGTCCCGGCGATGCTGACGAAGCCGTCCCGGGTCTGGCTGAGGTAATCGACGATCGCCTGCTCGTCGGGATAGCCGAGGGGGAAGGTCATGTCCACGGTGTAGGCAGGCGCGCTGGCCTGGACCCGGCACATTTCACCGGCCTGCACCGCGCCGCCGAGAGCGGTGCAGGCTCCGGGGGCCGCGGCGGCCGGGACGGCGGTCACCAGCGTGCCGCTGACCAGCAGCGGCGCCAGGCTCAGCGCCAGGCGCGAAATTCGCATATCCGAAGCCTACCGGGACGGCCGGCACACGAACGCCACTGCGCGGGCGGCCGACCCGGTGCCGCGACGCATGATCACCAATGAGATCGGCTGACTGCCCGACGGGCGCAGACGCTTGCGCAGCGCATCGGGGTCGACGTCGACGCCGCGCACCAGAATCTCCAACGAGCCGCAGTCACGAGCCGAAAGGTTTTGCCGCAGAATCTTTTCCCGCAGCGGAAGCTGATCGAGGATTTCGAAGCCGCGCACGTCATCGGGCAGCGCATCCCCGGTGAGGTAGGCGATATCGGGATCGAGTTGCCACAGCCCGTGCCGGCTGGCGTACTGGCGCACCAGCCCGGCACGCACCACCGCCCCGTCCGGGTCGACGATCCAACGGCCCGGGTCAGCGACGGCGCAGTCGTCCGGATCGGCATCGGTCAGCTGCTCGTCGTGTCCCGGTGAACCGCCGAGCACCGTCGCACGGCGCCGCACACCCGGCTTCGTCAGATCGGCCGACCATAGGCAGGCCTCCCGCACCGACCCGGCTGCCGAGGTCACCTCGATCTCGCCGTCGAAGCCCAGCCGCCGGACGGCATCGAAGTCGATCCCGGGAGCACACTTGACCACCGTGGCGCGGCCCCGGTAGATGTCGGCCAGTCGATCCAGCGGCGGGGCGTAGGCGCGCGGGTCGAACCGGCGCCGGCCACCGCTGCGCCGGGCCGGGTCCAGCAGCACCACGACGCCCTTGCCGGTGACCGGGGCGAGCGCGTCGGCACGGCACAGCGGCACGTCAGGTCCGAGGTTGTGCCGGGCCATGGCCAGCCGGACCCCGTCGATATCGCTACCCACCAGGTACTCGGCGGTGCCGCGCAGCGCCGCCAACTCGGTCCCGATCGAGCAGGTCGCGTCGTGCACCACCCGGCCGGCCAGCCGGCGGGCGCGGTGACCGGCGACCGCGGCGGCGGTGGCCTGCTGCAGGGCCTCGTCGGTGAACAGCCAGCCCGACGCCGCCTCGCCGAGCTTGGCGGCCGCCCGGCGGCGCAGCAGCGTGGTCTCCACCAGCGCGGCGGCGTGATCGGCGAAGCGGTCCCGGATCGCGGCCACGTCGGCCAGCAGGGTGGCATCCCGCAGGTCGAACCGCGCGACCTCGGCCAGCGCGGCGACACCGGTGTCACCGCTCAGGTAGGCGACGTCGGCGCGGGTGAACGTCAGGAGGGTTTAACCCCGGTGATCATCACGTTGTAGAACCAGCCCTTGGGCACGACGCGGCGCCAGACGTTGGCGTCGATCCAGGACAGTGTCGTCCAACCGCCGAACGCGAATCGCGCCCACCGCCAGCCGAGCTTGCCGGGCGGCACCGTCGACTCGAACGTCCGGACCGGCCAGCCGAGCATCGCGGCGGTGAACTCCTCGCTGGCCGTGCGCACCTGCACGGCCCCGGCGCTGGCGGCCATCCGTTCCAGGTCTGCGGGCTCGAAGGTGTGCAGGTCGACGATCCACTCCAGGGCCGCGGCACGGGAGTTCTCATCGAGTTCGGCCTGCGGACGCCGCCAGCTGCCCAAACCGGGCAGCTTCATCGCGCGGACGGTGGTCTTCCAGGTCAGGTCCGCAAGCCGGCGCGCGTAGGCGTTGCCCACGGTGGTCGGTTCGCCGGCGAACACGAACCGCCCGCCCGGCTTGAGCACCCGGACCACCTCGCGCAGCGACAGTTCGACGTCCGGGATGTGGTGCAGCACGGCATGACCGACCACCAGGTCGAAGGTGTTGTCGTCATACGGGATGCCTTCGGCGTCGGCGACCCGGCCGTCGATGTCCAGCCCCAGGGACGTGGCGTTGCGGGTGGCGACCTTGACCATGCCCGGGGACAGGTCGGTGACCGAACCGCGGCGCGCCACCCCGGCCTGGATCAGGTTGAGCAGGAAGAACCCGGTGCCGCAGCCCAGTTCCAGCGCCCGGTCGTAGGGCAGTTCGCGCAGCTCGTCGTCACCGACGATGGCATCGAAGCGGCCGCGGGCGTAGTCGATACAGCGCTGGTCGTAGGAGATCGACCACTTGTCGTCGTAGGACTCCGCCTCCCAGTCGTGGTACAGCACCTGGGCGAGTTTGGTGTCATGCCGGGCCGCCTCGACCTGCTCCGCGGTGGCGTGCGGAATCGGGGCCGGATCGTTGGCGACGTCCGCCACCGTCAGCGAGTCCTCTGGTGTCATGA
>JBFYOR010000216.1:0-4982 GCA_041303695.1 Mycobacterium sp.
GCCGGGTCCGGTCGCAAGCAGCACAGAACGCATCCGAGACCGATGCGATGACGCCGACCGTTGCCGGGCCGCCATCGACCCGCCACAGCCGCGCCGGCGCCGAGCCACGCGGAGCCGGATCGGGGTGCAGATCGAAAGCCTCGCCCAGAGTTGCAACGATCGCCTCGGCGGTGACGCTGGCGTCTCGGCGCCACTGGTGACCGGCGTCGAGAGGCATCTGCTCGATGATGCGCAGCTGGTATCCGTACCGCAGGCAGAATCGCAGCAGGTCGACCGCATCGGCCAGCCCGGTGACCGGATCGAGGACCGCGTTGACCTTGACCGGGCCCAGTCCGGCATCGGCCGCGGCGGCAAGACCGTCGAGCACCGCGCCGAGTCGATCCCGACGGGTGATGGCGGCGAAGTGCGTGGCGTCGACGGTGTCCAGCGAGACGTTGACCCGGTCCAGGCCGGCGTCGGCCAGCCCGCGGGCCCGCTGTGCGAGACCGACCCCGTTGGTGGTGAGTGCGATCTCGGGGCGGGGCCGCAGCCGGCCGGTGGCAGCCACCACGTCCTCGAGCCGCCGGTATAACAGCGGTTCGCCGCCGGTGAACCGGATGCTGGTGATGCCCAGACGGGTGACCGCGAGTCGCAGTAGTCGGGTGAGCTCATCGAAGCTCAGCAGATCCTCGCCGGGCAACCAGTCCAGCCCCGCGGCCGGCATGCAGTAGGTGCACCTCAGGTTGCACCGATCGGTCAGCGATACCCGGAGATCGGTGGCCGCCCGCCCGAAGGTGTCCAGCAGCGGGCCCTGCCGCGGCATATCGTCTCCCAATCGCTGGTCGTCGCGGCGGACCGCCGGAAGCCCCAGCGTCGTGACGGTCATGCCCGGCCCTGGGTGTGGGTCCAGTCTTTGGTGCTGTCCACCGGAACGATCTCCTTGCCCAGCGGCATGAGCGAGACGGGGATGAGCTTGAGGTTCGCCAGTGCCAGGGGGATGCCCACGATGGTGATCGCCATCGCGAAGGCGCTGAGCAGATGGCCGATCGCCAGCCACAGCCCGCACAGCAGAATCCAGATCACGTTGCCCACCAGGGCGCCGGTGTGGGGGCCGGGCTTGTCGACGATGGTCCGTCCGAAGGGCCACAGCGCGAACATCGCGATGCGCGCCGACGCGAAACCGAACGGGATCGTCACGATGAGGAGGAAGCAGACCAGCGCGGCCACCAGATAGCCGAGCGCCAGCCACAGGCCGCCGAAGACCAGCCAGATGATGTTCAGGATGAGTCGCATGTATTCCTCCAGCGGTCGGGCCAGCCTACCTAACCAAAGTGGCCTGATGTGCCCGGCCGGGAGTTGAGTAGGATCGCTGCGGCGCCCGCAGCGGGCGCCCCGCGACGTCAGACAAGCAGGTGAGACCAGTGCCTACCGGCAAGGTGAAGTGGTACGACGCCGAGAAGGGCTTCGGCTTCCTCTCCCAGGAGGACGGCGAGGACGTCTACGTGCGTGCCTCGGCGCTGCCCGACGGCGTCGAGGGGCTCAAGGCGGGACAGAAGGTCGAGTTCGGGTTGGCCACCGGCCGCCGGGGTCCACAGGCCTTGAGTGTCAAGCTGATCGACCCACCGCCCACACTGGCGCGCACGCGCCGCGAGTCCGCGCCGGCCACCGAGCACAAGCACAGTCCCGACGAGTTGCACGGCATGGTCGAGGACATGATCACCCTGCTGGAAAGCGCGGTGCAGCCGGAGTTGCGCCGCGGGCGCTACCCCGACCGCAAGGTGGCACGGCGCGTGACGGAAGTGGTCCGCGCGGTCGCCGCCGAACTGGACGCCTGATCCGGCCCGACGTCGGCCGCTAGGTCCACACCAGGCGTATCGACCACTCGGCGTGCGGCAGATCGCGTAGTTCTCCGGTCTCGTCCTGCACGAGGGTCAGCAGTTGCACCACCAGCCCCACCACCCGGCCGCGTTGCGGGTCGACCGTCGGCACCGTCACCGCCAAATGCGTGCCCGGACGGAACGAGGTCGTGGTGGTGTCGCGTTCGTCGGCGTAGACCTTGAGCAGCCGCCAGGGCGCGCGGGCGATCGCGCTCGGCACCGATAGCTGCACGGGGTAGTCCTCGTTGACCGAAAGTTGCTCTTGGGCAGAGTCTTTGACGCACTCGTTCAGGTTGATCACGTTGCAGTACAGATAGGGTCCCACCCGCACGGTCGTTCCCCGCGAGTAGGCGCTGACCTGCGGCAGGTCAGTGCCGGCGTGGTCACTGGCCCACCGCCAGGCGCCCACTCCGGCGCCGGCGGCGGCCAGCACCACCAGAGCCGCCATGATCCACGCGAGATGCCGTTTCACCGGTGCGTCACCGCCGAGAGCCCCTCCGGTTCGGCCAGCACCGGCCGGTTGCCGCCGAAGCCGGGGATCAGCGAGGCGCCGCGGTAACTCACCACGGTCTGGGCCAGGCCGGGAATGAGCAGGGCGGTGATCGCGGTGAAGCCCACCCACAGGTCGGTGTAGACCAGAACCCCGATTGCGCCGCCCATCACCCAGGCCAACTGCAACACCGACTCCGACCGGCCGAAGGCCGAGGCGCGCGACTCCTCCGGGAGGTCGTCCTGCAGCGAGGCGTCCAGTGAGGCCTTGGCGATCGCGCTGGCGCCGGAGGTGACGAACGTCGCCGCCGCGGCCACGATGAGATTTCCGGTCACGGCGGCCGCCAGTGCCATCACCGTCACGGCGACGGTTGCCCGCACTACCAGCACGGTGGGCCTGCCCAGTTGCAGCCTGGCCGCGGTGAAGTTCCCGGCGAAGTTTCCCAGGCCCGCGGCTACCCCGATCATGCCGAGAATGCCCAGTTGCACCCAGCCGCTGGCGTCCTGGGCCTTGGCGACGAACGCCGGATAGAGGAACAGGAAACCCACCATCGCCTTGATGGTGCAGTTGCCCCACAGCGCGGTGATGATGTTGCGGCCCAAAGGCTGTCGGCGCGGTCCGGTGCGGATGACCTCGGTGGGTTCGTCATCGAGCCAGTCCCACTCCCCGCCGCCGCCGTGGTAGGTCAAGGTGGCGGGAACCTCACCCTCGGTGACCTCGACCCACCGTGGAATCCGCATCGTCAGCGACGCGCCGGCCAGGGTGACGAACACCACCACGAACAGCGCGCCGGGCAGTCCCAGCAGGCTGGAGAAGAGGTACTCGAACCCGGCCGCGATACCCCCGCCCACGACCGTGCCGCCGATCAGGCCGAACATCGTCAGCCGGGAGTTCACCCGCACCAGGTCGATGCTCGGCGGCATCACCCGCGGGGTCACCGCACTGCGCAACACCGAAAACGACTTGGACAGCACCATCATTCCGAGGGCGCAGGGATAGAGCACCCATGACGGGTAGCTCCCGGTGGCGCTGTCGTAGTTGGAGATCAGCACCACCGCCAGCACGGTCCGCAGCAGGAACGACATCGACAATGCTGCGCGCCGGCCGTGCTGCAGGCGGTCCAGTGCCGGCCCGATCAACGGTGCGATCACCGCGAACGGGGCGATCGTGATCAGCAGGTACAGCGCGACCCGGCCCTTGCTCTCACCGGTGGCGGCGGCGAAGAACAAGGTATTGGCCAAAGCCACGGCCATGGCTGAGTCCACCGCGAAGTTGGCGACCACCGGCCAGGTCAAGGCCGTCAGACCGGATTTGTCCGCACCGTCGGCGGTCGCGGCCCGCTGCACCATCGAGTACATCCGCGAGCCCATCTCCGCGGCGGCCCGGGTGACGCCGGCGCGCTCGGGGTCGGGTTCGTAGTCCGGTTCCTGCTCGCTGTACGGACTGCGCCGGTCGGAGCCCAGTGGCGGTAGGTACCGGTTGCCGCTCTCGTCGCCCCGGCCGAAGGCGGCGCCGTCGTCGGCCCGGTAGCCGGATCCGTCGCTGGGGTAGTTCGCCATGCCGGGATGCTCGCGGCGGGGCCCGCCGGACCCGTTCACTGGGCCGGCGCCCGGGTGGATACGCCGCCGTCCAGACATGGTGACGATTGTCCCCCATGACGCCGGGTCGGAGCGGGCAGCCGACCGGTGTGGCTGCCTGGAAGCGCAGTGAGGCAAGATTGACCGCGATGGACAGTTCGGTCGAGACCTACGATCACCCCACGGCGGCCCCTGCGGCTGAGCCGTCGGCTGAGGTTGCCGCCGTGCTGCGCGGCGCGGCCGAGCAGGCCCGCACGGCAATCATCGAGTTCAGCGGTGAGACTGTTGGCGATTATCTCGGCGTGAGCTTCACCGACGAGGCGTCCGCCACCCATCGTTTCCTGGCGGCAATGCCGGGCTACCAGGGCTGGCAGTGGGCCGTGGTGACGGCCGCGTATCCGGGGGCTGAGCACGCCACCATCAGCGAAGTCGTGCTGGTACCAGGTCCGACGGCGCTGCTGGCCCCGGCGTGGGTGCCGTGGGAGCAACGGGTCAAGCCCGGCGATCTGGGTCCCGGGGACCTGTTGGCGCCACTGCCCGACGACCCCCGACTGGTGCCCGGTTTCGTCGCGACCGGTGACCCGCTGATCGACGACACCGCTGTCGAGGTCGGCTTCGGCCGCCGCCGGGTGCTGAGCAGTTTCGGCCGCGACGACGCCGCGCAGCGCTGGCACGACGGTGACCACGGACCCGAGGCGGCGATGGCCCGGTCCACCAAGCGAGTGTGCCGCGACTGTGGGTTCATGGCCCCGCTGGCCGGGGCGTTGGGCGTCCGGTTCGGCGTGTGCTGCAACGAGCAATCCGCCGACGGCCGGGTCGTGGACTACTTCTACGGCTGCGGTGCGCACTCGGACACCCCGGCCCCGCCGGGATCGGGATCGCCGCTCTACGAGCCGTTTGACGACGGGGTGATCGAGGTCGTGGAGATCGCCGTGGCCATCGAGCCCGAACCGGCCGAGGAGCGTGAGGCGTCCGAGCCCGAGGCGTCCGAGCCCGAGGCCTCCGAGCCCGAGGCCTCCGAGCCGGAGGCCCCCGAGCCCGAGGCCCCCGAACCAGAGG
>JBFYOR010000217.1:0-2542 GCA_041303695.1 Mycobacterium sp.
CTGCGCTCACGCAGACTGTCGTAGATCGGCGGTGAGCCGCTCAGATAGGCCGCCAGCACCGCCGCGCCGGTCGCGGCCAGCATCGGCACGATCGCCGCGGTCGAGGCGGTCATCTCCACGACGAGCACCATGCCGGTGATCGGGGCGCGGACCGAGGCCCCGAAGAACGACGCCATACCCACGATGGCCATCGGGACGGCCAGGAACATGATGTCCCCCGGCCAGATCAGGTCGACGAGGCCCACGAACAGCACCCCCCACAACGCGCCGACGGCCAGCATCGGGGCGAACAGCCCGCCCACCACGGGGGCGGAGTAGGACAGCGGGCCGAGGACGAACCGCAGCACCAGGTATCCGACGATGACCGTCAGCACGACATGCTTTCCGCCCAAGAGCATCTGGGTCAGCGGCTCGCCGCCGCCGACGGCCTGCGGGTAGATGAACATCACCAGTCCGATCACCGCACCGATCAGCGTGGCCTTGGCGACGGTGGGGACCGCGCGGACCGCGGTGACATGGTCGAGGAACCACAGCACCAGCCGGTTGTAGGCGGCGCCGAGGCCGCCGGTAAGCACACCGAAGACCACGAACAGCGGCAGCCACACCAGTTCCGGTTCTTCCATCGGTTCCAGCCGGAACTCTGGATGGTCACCGAGGACGAGCCGGGCGCACCCGACGGCCGTCGCGGCGGCGAACACCGTCGCCAGCACCGTCCTGATCCGGAAGGACCGGGTCACCTCCTCGAGGGTGAACAGCGTCCCGCCGATCGGGGCGTTGAAGGCCACCGCCAGGCCCGCACCGCCCAGCGCGGTTTGCATCATCCGGACATCGGAGTCGCCCAGCCTGGCCCGCCGGGCGGCCTGCGCGCCGATCGCCGCACCCATGTGCACCGTCGGGCCCTCCCGTCCGAGCACCAGTCCCGACCCGATCGCCAGCACCCCGCCGATGAACTTCGCCGGCAGCAGCCGGATCCGCGGCGGCGGCACCTGGCCCCGGTAGACCGCTTCGACGTGCTGAATGCCGCTGCCGTCGGCCAGCGGCTCCCACCGCACCACCAGCGCGGCCAGGGTCGCCCCGACGGCGGCGGCGGCAACCGCCACCAACCAGCCGGGGCCGGGAAGCTGATGCGCCCACTGCACGAAGTCCAGCCGAAGCCGGTCGCCGGCCTCCAGCAGCCAGCGGAAGACACCCCCGACGAAGCCGATCACCGCCCCGGCCACGGTCGCGGTGAGGCAGACCAGCACCGCACCCCGCAGCGAGTCCTCGGGCTGATCGGCCCCGGCGTCGGTCAGGTCAGTCACCCACCGGTGCCGAACCACTTGCGCTTGAGCCGGTCGAACTCGCCGTCCTCTTGCACCGACAGCAGCGCATCGTCGAACTGCCGGCGTAGGTCGCTGCCGATCGGGAAGACGATCCCGTAATCCTCGTTCTTGAAAATCGGCCCTGCGACGTCGGCGACTCCGGCCCCCCGGTGGGCGACGTAGTACTGCAGAACCGGGGCGTCGTAGACCACCGCGTCGAAATTGTCATTCTCCAGACCGGTGTAGCAGTCCTCGATCTGCGCTACGGCGGTGTACTGCACCCCGATTGCGCTGAGCGCGGGCGGTGAGGTGGTGTTGGCCACCGTGCACACGCGCTTGCCGACCAGATCGGTGGGCGAGCTGATCTGGGATTTGATCCGTTCCACCGTGAGGTTGGTGGTCAGGATGGCGGTGTAGTAGGCGACGAAGATGATGCTGATGAACGTCCAGAGGATCGTGATGGTGCGGATCGGCCACTGGCGCGGCGAATCGAACGGCGCGGCGGCAAGCATGCCCAGCCCCAAACCGAAGGCCTGGAAGATGCCCGGGAAGTAGGACTTCGACACCATCGAGTCGGGGTCGCCGCGTTCCATCAGCCAGATGATTTGGGCCGGAAGGACGGTCAGCACCAGCGCAGCCCACAGCCAGACCGCCATGGTCTTGGAGAACAGCAGCTTGAGGAAGTCGATCAGCCCGGGTTGGGCGCGTTCGGTATTGCCGGCGGGCGCGATGATCTGAAGTCCCGCATTGAGCATCGGCTGGGAGAAATCGAACTGTTTTGCTCGTTCGGCGGTGATCGACACGGCGGCGGCGCCCATATCGGCCTGGCCGCCGGCCACGGCGTTCAGCAAGCCCTGCACGTTGTCGAAATCGAGGTAGGTATAGCGCCATTCGGTGTGCTTGGCGATCTCTTTGAGCAGGTCGATGGTGAAGCCGCTCCGGACCGAATCCTGGTTCATCACGAACGGTGTCAGATCCCTGGTCGCCACGGTGACCTCGCGTGGAGCGGCATCCGCCCGCGGGGCAACCGAGGGGAGAACACCGATGGCCGCGACGATCAGCAGCACCGCGAGCGTGGCGGGAAGGCGCAGCAGCATCATTGCGGGCCGCCGAACCACTTCTTCTTGAGCAGTTCGTACTGCCCGTCCTCCTGCATGGACAACAGGGCCGAGTCGGCCTCCTCGCGGAGTTGGCTGCCGGCCGGGAATACCAGCCCGTAGTCCTCGTCCTTGAAGACCGGG
>JBFYOR010000218.1:0-3517 GCA_041303695.1 Mycobacterium sp.
AGCACCGGCGGTCGCCGAAGGTGGGCATCTGCCCCGAATGCGGCTATCCCAGTCTGGGCTCGGGGCTGTGCGCGTTCTGCCGCCCGCACCTGGTTCGCTGACGGCCGCCGGCGGCTAGGCCGGCCCGATCCGCTCGGAGTCGTAGATAAGCAGCCCTCCGTTGCCCGGGACCACGCTGAGCCAACGGTTCTCGGTATCGACGCCGCCACTGCGCAGCAGGTAGCGGACGGTCGCCACCACGCTGGTCGAATCGCGCGGAGCCACCGACAGCACCGACACCGACTCGATGGTCGACCAGAAGCCCAGGTAGTCATCCAGACCATTGCGTTGCTGGTAGTGGCTGTCCAACATGGTCCAAGCGCCCTGGGCATTTCCCGGTAGCTCGGCATAGAAGCCGGTGACCAACTCGCGCATCGCCTCGAAGGTGACCGGCGCGGCCGGCGGCGCGGTCGCCGTCGAGGTGCGCGGCATGGATGTGGTGGTGGACACCGGTGCCCGCGAGGTCGGGGTCACCGGCGTGGACGTGGAACGCTCCGGGTGCGGCCAGACAGCGAAAACCAGTGCGGCCAGCACCATCACGAGTGCCAGGCCGGCCAGCACCCACGGCCACCGGGACGGGGCGGCAGCAGCGCGCGGTCGGTCATCGATGATCTCGGCCGGATAGTCCGCGGGCAGGACTGCGGTGTGCTGTTCACGCGGCGTGGGTGCCGGCAGCGCCGGCGGCGCGGGCGCGACTGGAGCCCGCGGCCGGCCCGGAACCGGCAGTTCCACGGCCTGGCGCAGCGCATTCGCGAAGGCCGAGCAGCTGACGAAGCGATCCTCGGGCTTCTTCGACAACGCCTTGGCCAGGACGGGATCCAGCTGCGCCAGTGCCGGGCGGAACTCGCCCAGGCGGGGAGGCGGGGCGTTGAGGTGCCGGCCGATCACCACGGCCGGATTCGATTCGCCGAACATCGGCGACCCGGTCAACAGGTGGAAGGCGGTCGCGGCCAACCCGTACTGGTCGGCACGGCCGTCGATCGGCGCTCCCATGAGTTGCTCGGGCGAGGCATAGTTCACCGTCCCGAGTGTGATGTTGGTGTCGGTCAGTCCGTTGACTTCGGCGGCGTTGCGGGCAATCCCGAAGTCTGCCAGCAGAACCCGCCGGCGGCCCCGTTCGGGATTGGTCAGCAAGATGTTGGGTGGCTTGATATCACGATGCAGCAGACCTCGGGCGTGGGCGTAGTCCAGCGCGTCGGCGACCGCTGTGACGATCTCGGCGACCTCCCACGGCGGCATACCGGTCGGGTAGTGCTCGCGCAGCAACCGGCCCGCATCCGGCCCGTCGATGAAGTCCATCGAGATCCACAGCTGGCCGTCGAACTCACCGCGGTCGTGGATGCCGACGATGTGCGGGTTGTACAGGGTGGCGGCGAGTTCGGCCTCCCGGTTGAACCGGGCCCGGAATTCGGCGTCGGCCGACATGTCCGCGGGCAGGATCTTCAGCGCATCCTGACGCGGCAGCCGTGGGTGCGCGACGAGATAGACCTCCCCCATCCCGCCGAACCCGAGTGGTCGCAGAATCTGGAAGCCCGCGAAGACCTCGCCATTAGCCAGCGGCATGCGCGGAATGGTACCCAGCGGCCGACCCCCGTCAGGGCAGGGCTTCGTCGGGCCCCCCGGTGCCCTCCGGGCGGCGGACCGCATCGCGGTCGCCGAACAGCGGGCGCCGCAGCGGCTGGTGGCCGTGCACACCCTCGGCGTAGGCGGTCTCGGCGTGCTGGGTGAAGTCCACACCGCTGGCCTCGTCCTCGGGGCTGAGCCGGAAGCCCATGAACCGGTCGATCAGCTTCGCCAGGCCGTAGCTGACCGAGAACGCGTACACCGCCACGACCACCATGGCCAGCGCCTGCAGGCCCAGTTGGGCGAGCCCGCCGCCGTAGAACAGGCCTTGGGCGCCGCCGGTCATCACCTCGGTGGCCAGCAGTCCGATCAGCAGCACGCCGACGACACCGCCGACGAAGTGCACGCCGACGACGTCGAGGGAATCGTCGTAGTTGAGCTTGAACTTCAGCCCGATGGCGAACGAGCACACGATGCCGGCCGCCAACCCGACCACCGCTGCGCCGAAGGTGTTCACCGTTCCGCACGACGGGGTGATCGCGACCAGACCGGCGACCACGCCCGAGGCGGCGCCGAACGTGGTGGGCTTACCGTCGCGGATCTGTTCCACCGAGAGCCAGCCCAGCATGCCCAGACATCCCGCGACGAGGGTGTTCAGGAATACCGCGGCGGCCATGCCGTTGGCGGCCAGCGCCGATCCGGCGTTGAAACCGAACCAGCCGAACCACAGCAGACCGACGCCGAGCAGAACGAACGGCAGATTGTGCGGCCGCATGGCGTCCACCTTGAAACCGATCCGCGGTCCGAGCACCAACGCGAGCGCCAGAGCCGAGGACCCCGAGACGATCTCGACGACCAACCCGCCCGCGTAGTCCAGCACCCCCATTTTGAACAGCCAGCCACTGGGCGCCCATACCCAGTGCGCCACAACCGCATACACCACGACCGACCAGACCGGGACGAACACCATCCAGGCCGCGAATCGGGCCCGGTCGGCGATCGCGCCGCTGATCAGTGCCGCGGTGAGGACGGCAAAGCTGAGTTGGAAGGTGGCGTAGAGGAGTTCGGGCACCGCTCCGTGGGCGGTGTCGGGGCCTATCCCCCGCATCCCGGCATGCGACAGGCCGCCGATCAACCCGGTCGGACCGTCGGAGAAGGCCAGGCTGTAGCCGACCAGCAGCCACGCGACCGTCACCAACGGGATGGAGATGAAGCTCATCATGATCATGTTGAGCACACCGGTTGTGCGCACCATGCCGCCGTAGAAGATCGCCAGACCGGGCGTCATCAGCAGCACCAGGGCGGTGCAGATCAGTAGCCACGCGGTGGCGGCGGGATCGATGTCCACGTGGGCACTCCTTCGATGGTTCGCCGACGAGAATGTCGGCGTGGTGTTTCAGAAACGCGGCAGCGGTGTTTCGGCCATGTTTCGCCGCACGTGCGCTGCGGTCACCAACCCATGGATCCCGGGCCGCCCTTGAACGGGCCGACCACCCAGCTGGTGATCCAACCGCCGTAGAACCCGCCGGGCTGCGGCAGCACGGTCTCGCCGTTGACGGTGCAGCGATCCACCTGTCCGGCCATCACGGCGATGGCGTCGGCCAGCGGCTCGAATCCCGCCGTGGGCTGGGGGTAGTTCCAGGCCGCCTTCCTCGCCACCTCCGTGGTGGCGACGAGGTCGAAGTAGCGGGCCTGCCCCTTCCACTCGCACCACGACGCGCCGGGTGCGGACCGCAGGACGCCGGCCCGGAATGCCGCCCGCGGCAGGTAGTAGGTGGGCGGGTGGCTGGTCTCGAGCACCCGCCACCCGCGGCTGGTCTCGGCGATCACCTCACCGCCGAGTTCGACGGTGATCGACGCCTCGATGGCCTCCAGTCGCGGCGGCCGGGGGTAGTCCCAGACCGATTCCTGCCCG
>JBFYOR010000219.1:0-3017 GCA_041303695.1 Mycobacterium sp.
GTTCTTCCGGCTATGTCGCGACGATCGTCAGCGGGGTGGTGACCCGCCGGGACGGGGTCGACACCGGCGCGCGGCCCGGACGGTTGGTCCGCGGCCGCTCCTGACGTCCGTGGGTCACACCGATCGGCGTGTCCACCACATCGCGATGGCGGCGCCGATGCTGGTCAGCAGCCCCAGGCAGGCGGCGGTGGCCAGGATGCGGGTCACGATGCTGTCGGTTCCCGGCCGGGGCGAACATCGGTTCAGCCGGCGGCGCACCCGGCCATGAACAGGTCGGCGGGAATCACGGCGTCGGCGGGCGCGGTGGTGGTGGTCGGATTGGTACCGCACACCGTGGCCTTGTCCTTGGGAATCCAGAACTGGCCCTGCTGCTCGAAGACGAAGGACGTCGGCGCACCCATCTCCGGGTTCTCCTTGCTGGCCAGCAGACCGCTGGTCACCGCCCAGCCGTCGGCACAGCTCAGCTCATCGACGGTGTAGACGTTGTCGGCGCCCAACGCCTCGGCGGCCTGAGTCGCCGGTTCGGCCAGTGCGGTCTTGGTGCACTCGGTCATGCCGCCGACCATCGGGCTGCTGGTGGTGGTTGTGCTGGTTTGAGACGTCGTTGCGGTCGCCGAGGTGGCGGTGCTGCTGCTGGTCGACGTCGACGTCGGCGCCGCGGGACTGGTGCTGGAGGAGGCCGCTGTCGCGGCGGTGGTGGTGGTCGATGTCGCCACCGATGTCGTGGTGCTGCTGGTCGACGCCGGCGCCGCCGTGTTGTCGCTCGCGCACCCGGACCAGCCAACGACGGCCAGCCCGGCCAGGGCGATGGTGATTCCGGTGGGGCGACTCATGGATCCTCCGTGGTGGTCATTGTCCGGTGCTGCGGGGATTCACATCCTGTCAGAGCAGCCCGGCCGCCGATTCCGCAGCCTCTTCGTCGCGGTGGGCCCGGGCTGCCCGGTCGGCGGCCGTCGCGGGCGCAATGATCAGGGGAACTGCGGCCAACCCGATCAGCCCGAACACCCAGCCACCCAGCGTCGTGTCCGCACCGCCCAGCAGCGGGCCGGCCAGACTCGGTCCCAGCGCCAGGCCGATCGAGGACATCCCGAGCATGAAGGCGACCAGCCGGCCGGAGTTGCGGTCGAGATCCGCGGCGACCGACAGCGACAACGGCAGCGTCACCCAGTAGCCGAGGTTGATGGCCAGGTTCCCGACGATGTAGGCCGTCGGACTGTGCACCAGTGGCACCAGCAGAATTCCGATCCCCGCCAGCAGCAGGCCGGCGGCTCCCAGCGCACCCCGGCCCACCCAGCGTCCCAGCAACCACGGCGCCATGGTGCCCAGCAGACCCACCAACTGGGAGAGCCCCAGGAAGCTGGCGGTCGCCTCGGCGGACAAACCTGCGGTGGTGCCCAGTTCCTGGGCGAAGGTCCACAGGCCCGCCACCGCGAACTGGGACAGCGTCACCGCCAGGCCGAGCAGAAGCGGCAACGGCCCGAACAGGTTCAGTTGGGGCGCATCACGGTTGAGTTCCGCACCGACCCCGGGATCCCGCTGCTGCACGACGCGCGCCGCCGCGGACCGCTGTGCGGCGATGACCCTGGTATCGGGCATCTTCCACCAGATCAGAACCAGGCACACCACCTGCACGGCCACCATGGCCGCATAGGGCAGCACGATCGGATAGATCTGGCGCAGATAGGGATTCGTACTCATCATGACGAAGACGAAGATCATGTACCAGGTCGTGAGCAGTCCGAACGCCCGCTGGCTGTTGGTGGCGAAGGACAGCGCGGCGTTGCCGGCGACGAACGACAGCCCACAGCCGAGCCCCAGTGCGATCATCCCCACCAGAAGCGACCAGAAGCCGCTATCGCTGACGTCGCTGATATAGATCAGCGCCACCGATGCGATGACGATCCCGTAGCTGGCGACGCGCTTGAGATTGCGATGACCGATCGAGTGGGCGAGCGTCAGCTCGACCACCCCCATCGTCCCCAGTGCCGCGGTGACCAGAAACCCGGCCTGGGTGTTGCTGAGCCCGAATCCTTTGTGGAACGAGGTGGCATACAGCGGGCTGAGCAGGTCCGCCATCACCCCGGCCAGACCCGCGGCGATACCGCCGATCAGCAGACCTTTGGGTTCCTTGTGTCGCGCCCCCGTCGTGTCCACACTCATCTGCCCTGATCGCCCCTTCCGGTCGGTGATCATCGTCCCCCCGCCCGCAACCCGCCGCAGGTGGTTGCGCCGGAACGCCTGTGCCGCTCCCTAGGATCAGGCGGTGGCTGATCGCTATGGCGCCGATGTGCTCGCCAACGACCCCCATCAACCCCGGGCACGTTCAGTCGAGCGCCGCGCCGAGATCGGGATGGTCGTCGAGGATCCCCAGTCCGGCTACGTCGGGGCCGTCATCCGCATCGAGAATGGCCGTGTCGAACTCGAGGACCGGCACCGGCGGACCCGGGTGTTTCCGCTGGGGCCCGGGTTTCTGCTCGACGGCCGGCCGGTGATCCTGACTGCACCGCTGCCCACCGGAAGCCCGGGTGCCGGGCGGACCGCGTCGGGGTCGGTAAAGGTCGCCGACAGCAGGGCGCGGGTCGCACTGGCCGGCCGGATCTACGTCGAGGGCCGCCACGACGCCGAACTCGTCGAGCAGGTCTGGGGCGACGACCTGCGCGTCGAAGGTGTCGTGGTGGAGTATCTCGGCGGCGTCGACGACCTGGTGGACATCGTCAGATCGTTCCGCCCGGGCCCGGGCCGAAGGCTGGGCGTTCTGGTCGACCACCTGGTCCCCGGGTCGAAAGAGGCCCGGATCGCCGCGGCCGTTCGCAACGGACCCGGCGGTGAGAACACGCTGGTGGTCGGCCATCCGTACGTCGACATCTGGCAGGCGGTCAAACCGGAGCGGATCGGGCTGACCGAGTGGCCCACGGTGCCCCGGCCGATCGAATGGAAGCACGGTATCTGCGACGCGCTGGGCTGGCCGCACCGCAATCAGGCCGATATCGCCGCGGCGTGGCGGCGCATCCGGGCCT
>JBFYOR010000220.1:0-4993 GCA_041303695.1 Mycobacterium sp.
GGCACCACTTCGCCGGCGCCACAGCCCTTCTCGGGGTGGACGGCACCCTCGACGGACATCGCCGGCGGGCGCACTTCTTCAGCCGAAACCGCGACGTTCCGCTGGTGATCATCGCGGTCGGTACCGCCGAACAGGCCCGGGCCGCGCTCCCCGATCTGCAGGCGATGCCGATCCACCCGTTGGTCACCGCGGAGCGGATCGTGGTCTGCAAACGCGACGGGGTGCTCCTACAGCGTCCGCCTGCTCTGCCGGCCACCGACAGCCGCGGCCGCCCGCTGTGGCAAAAGCTGATGATCCACACCTCCGAGGCCGCCCGCCACGACGGCCAGCCCATCCATCGCGCCATCGTCCGGCAGTTGCGTCAGCAACGCGCCGCGATGGGAGCGACGGTGCTGCGCGGCGTCTGGGGTTTTCACGGTGACCAGGCCCCGCACGGCGACCGGTTCGTCCAGTGGGGCCGTCAGGTTCCGGTGACGACGACCATCATCGACACCCCCGAGAACATCGCGCGCAGTTTCGATCTCGTCGACGAACTCACCGCCGAGCACGGACTGGTGACCTGCGAAACAGTCCCCGCGCTGCTCACCCTCGGCGGTCCGGGGCCGCGCGGCGGTCTGGAGCCGGCGGTCTATCCGTGAGCGTCGCGGCTGTCGGCCAGCACCGTCAGCAGCACCACCGCATCGACGTCGGCGTGCAGTCCGTGCCGCTGCGGCGGGATCACCAGCAGGTCGCCGGCCTCCCCGGTCCAGCTGTCGGCGCCCGCGTTCACCCGAACCCGTCCACGCAACACCTGCAGGGTCGCCTGGCCGGGGCTGTTGTGCTCGGCCAACTCGGTGCCCGCCGTCATCGCGATCAGCGTCTGGCGCAACATGTGGTCGTGGCCGCCGTGCACAGTATGGGCCGAGCGGCCCGCGTTTGAGGACCTGGCGACCTCCAGGTGCTCGTCGGCCAGCCGTGTCAGAGAAATCCCGTCCATCCCAGTTCCTTTCCAAGGCCGCTCAGACCAGCAGCAGCACGCCGCTCACCAACAGTGCCACCACCTTGACGACTTCAAACCCCACATAGACCAGATGGGCGTTGGAGCGGCCGGAAGCGGCGACCGTCGCATCGGCCAGCACCGCGTCGGAGCGCCGCGCCAATGCGGGGCGTACGGCGACAACCTGGGCACCGAGCGCGGCGACCGCCACCACCAGCGCCGCTGTCGCAGGACCCGGTGCCCGGCCGAGCACCACCGCAACCAGAGCGAACCCCGCCAGCAGCACCTCGCAGATGTTCAGCGCGCGGAACACCAGCCGGCCGATGCCCAGCCCCAACTGAATGGTGATCCCGGGCGCGCGGAACTTCAGCGGCGCCTCGATGAACGAGATCGCCAGCACCATGCCGAGCCAGACGAAGACGGCCGCGACGGCCAGCGCCAGCCAGTGGTTCACCGCATCTCCTCCCCTGCCCCGATCATGCCAGCCGGGCACCTGGGGTCGACGGATACGGAGGGATATAAAGGTATCCGTCACCCCGCCGCTCACCGGACCAGGAGGTCGTCATGGCAGTCAGCCGGCTGCAGTCCATCGCCGGGATCGCCGTCGCCCTCACTGCGGTCGCGCCCCTGGCCGGATGCTCCGGGCGGGAGGCCGCCGACACCACCTCCGCGGCGGTGTCGTCGGCAACGGTTCCCGCGAGCACCGCCGCACCCGCCGCCACGACCGTGCCGCCGCGGACCGAGACATGGACCGCGCTGCAGGCCGGCCAGTGCCTGGCCGACGCCCCGCCCACCGACCCGGCGGTGGTGACCGTCACCCTCGTCGACTGCACCCAACCCCACCTTGCCGAGGTGTACCTACGGGCCGATATCCCCGTCAACGAGGCCCTCAGCGATATTGCCGGCAGCCAGTGCGACGCCGGGTTCAGCGCCTACACCGGCATACCGGTCGCCGGCAGCGGATACACCACCACCTACCTGATCGACTCCGACCAGGACCGCACCGACAACAACCCCTACCCGAGCACCGTCATCTGCCTGCTGCAGGACGCCCAGGGCCGAAGCCTCACCGGTTCGGCGAAGACCTGAGCCGGGTTCCGCACCGTCACGCGCAATCTCACGGTTTTGCTGAAAAGAACCTGTTCGCGGCGTTAACCTGCGCTGAGAATTTACTCGCCAAGTTGCGTGGGAGGTCGGAATGTCGGCGAAGTTCGTGGGTCGGGTAGGCGGGTTGGCAGTTGCTTTGGGGGTCGGCGCCGTCGCGTTCAATGGTGCCGCGCTGGCATACGCCGACACTGAAGCATCGGATCAGGCAACTGCCGGTTCCCGGTCGTCGAGTGCCACCGCCGATCAACGGTCGAGCGCGGTGAGCACTCCGCGACAGCGCGGGCCCCGGACGTCGGCGCCCGCGACCACGCGGGATCGTCCGGACAACGTGCCGGCCGCCGGTGCGGCAACCCGGGTGCGTACGCCGGTGCGGGTTACCGCGGCGGCGGACCGCGACTCGTCGGCGCCCACCCTGTCGATTCCCGCTCCGGCGAGCGTGTCCGTCGCCGATTCCTCCGAAGTGGCTGCGCCGCTCGCCATCTCGGTGCCGACGCCAGCGCCGGCACCTACCGCACCGTTGCAGTTCTCGGTGCCGACGCCGCCAGCACCGCCGGCGGCCGCTCTTGCCGATCCTGCGCCGGCAACGGACGGCCTGGGGACAGTCGCACTGGCAGATCTACTCGGCGGCGGAGGCCCGAATGCGCCTGTTGATTCACCGCTGTCGTGGGCGACGTTGGCCGTCGCGCGACGTGGTGCGGCGGAAGCGGCCAGTACAGTCGCGCCACCGGCCGCAGCCTCAACCGTCACCGCCGATCCACCTCCCATCCCGACCGGTTGCACGCGGACAAGCTCGGCGTGCGCCTTGATCATCGGTCCCAGCGGCGTGCCGGTTCCCAACGGCCAGTACGCCGAGAATGCGCAGTTCCTGTATCTGGATCAGTACATGCCGGTCGGCTATGACTCCCAGCTCGTGTTCACTCCCGAGGGCGCCTACCCCGTGACCGGGATCAAGCAGTTGCCCCTTCCCATTTCCGCCGACGAAGGCCTGGAGATTCTCATCGACACGCTGCAGAGCCTGCAGCCGGATGACACCGCGAATCCAGTCCCCATCACGATTTTCGGATTCTCTCAGAGCGCCGTGATCTCCTCACTGCTGCAGCGCGAGTTGGAAGCCGATCCGAATCTGCTTCCCGGGGTCGACCGTAACCAGTTGACCTTCGTCACGGTGGGCCAGGAGATGAACCCCAACGGCGGCTGGTTCGCGCGTTTCCCTGGATTCAACACTCCCCCGCTCGGCGAGTATTTCTACGGTTCGACCGGATATGCCAACGCGACGGACACCGGGGATCCCCAGTTCGCCTATCCGGTGACCAATTACGCCCTTGAGTACGACGGATTCGCGGACTCCCCGCGCTATCCGCTCAACTTCCTCTCCGCGCTCAACGCTGCGATGGGGATCCTTTTCGTTCATATCAACTACAACTCACCGGCGTACTTCGCCAACACCTACGGGCTCACCGACCCGATCACTCTCGACGGCCCGGCCAAGGCGTGCGCGGACGGATCCAGCAGCTATTGCCGCGAGTTGCCGGTCCTGCCCGGGGCCCCTGGTTCACCGGAGCAGAAGTACTACTTCATCGAGACCCCGAACCTGCCACTGCTGGCACCGCTGCGGTTGGTGCCCTTCATCGGCAATCCACTGGCTGACCTGATCCAACCGGTGCTGAAAGTGATCGTCGACCTCGGCTACGGCGATCCGGCACACGGGTTCACCTCGGCCACCCAACCGGATGCCAACGTGGCCCTGCCGTTCGGCCTGTTCCCGGACGTCAGCCCGGTGGAAGTGCTCACCAAGCTGGTCGATGGGATTGGCGAGGGAATCACCGACTTCTTCCACGCCTTCGGCCAGAACGGTTCCCTGCAGCAGGAGTTGTCCAATATCGGCAACAACTGGAACTGGGCGCTGCCCACACCCGGGCCGCTGACGATTCCCAGCCTCGATGATCTGCTCACCAGTGTGCAGAACGGGGTCGTCGAGATCGCCAGCCGGGTTTCGGCGGGTGCCTCCGCGCTCTACGCGACCCTGCTGGCGACCGCGGACTTCATCAACGCGGGCCTGATCACGTTGCCCGGCTACAACATCTCGCTGTTCATCGACGGGATCAAGCAGGCCATCAACGGCGAACCGATTCAGGGGCTGATCAACGCCATCGGGCGTCCCATCGCCGCCGATGTCGGCATGCTGGCCACGATCATCGTGGTGCAGGTGGCCGTCTGGCTGGAGGGCATCTTTGCGGCCATCACCGGATGCGGCCCTGCCGCACCCACCGCGGGGCTGTGCATCCTTCCGAATGTCGGCCCCTAGCTCGCGGAGCGGCTACAGCCCGGTCAGGTCATCGGGAACGTCGACCGCGTATCCCTCGAGCACCGACAGCGCAACGACGTCGAGGGTGCGTTCGTGGGTCGCGGCCAGCACCACTGGGGCGGCGCAGCCGTCCTCGTGGGCTCGCATCCAGTTGCCGGCGGTGACCGGTGGTGCGTCACCGGGCACCAGACCGGGAAACCGATAGGCCGGCATGGGCGTGCCCAGGTCGTTGCCGATGGACCGTTGGTGTTCGAGGAACTCCGCGGTCACCACCGCACAGATGGTGTGCAGGCCAACATCCTGCGGACCGGTCGTACAGCAGCCGTCGCGGTGAAAACCCGTCATCGGATCGGTACCGCACGGATCAAGCGGGCCACCGAGCACATTGCGATCCGTCATCCGGCCAGTCCTACCAGATGTGCCGGTTCACCGCGCCGCCAGACCGAGGTCCGCGCTGAGACAATCGGCGGCGGCCAGACCGGACAGGGCGACCATCGGCAATCCCCCGCCGGGGTGGGCGCTGCCCGAGGCCAGGTACAGACCGGCCACCCCCGGCACCCGGTTCGGCGGGCGTTTGAAGGCGGCGAAGCGGTCATTGCTGGCCG
>JBFYOR010000221.1:0-3239 GCA_041303695.1 Mycobacterium sp.
GGTCGAGCAGGTCGACCGGGGGATGCGCGAGGCACTGGAGCAGAACCGCCGTCCGCTGAGCATGGAGTGGAACTACATGGGCGTGGCGACTCCCGGTACCGCGCGGGATGCCGCGCAGGCTGCGGCCGAGGCGCGGCGGGCCATCGAGCGTTTCAAGCCCGACGTCCTGATCGCGGTGGATGACGAGGCGAACACCCTCGTCGCGCGCGACTACGTCGGCCGCGCGGAACCACGAATCCTCTACGTCTCGATCGACCGACCCCCCGCGGCCTACGGTTACGCCGATGCACCGAACGTGTCCGGCATTTCCGAGCAACTTCCCTGGAAAGGGTTGCGGGAGGCGCTGATCCAGATGTTCCCGGGCCGCGCGCCGACGATGGCGGTCCTTGGAGTCGAGGGGGTGACCGACCAGGCCGAGCTGGCTCAGCTGATGGCCTTCGAGTGGGGCCCGGTGCAGGTCGGCGATACCGCCCTGGTGTCGACCGCGGGCGCCTGGCGTGACTTCACCGTTCGCGCCAACGGCGCGGACGTGCTGCTGGTGCTGGGCACCCAGGATCTGCCCGACACAGGTGGCGGTGTGGTGACCGCTGCGGAACTGAGCGAATGGACGCAGGCCAACGCCAGACCCCTGCCGATCGGAACCCAGGTCGACTTCGTCGACGGCGGGGGTGCGCTCAGCTTTTCCCCCCCGCCGGATGACTACGGGGACAAAGCCATTCGTCTGGCGCTGGATTGGCTTGACGATCGCACCACGCCGGGAGCGCCCCCACCGGTGGAGTCCTCGCATTTCGAGGTCGCGATACGCCAGGATGCCCTGACGCGCCGCGGCGTGACGCTCCCGCAGATCTATCTGGAAGCGGCGCGGGAGAACGGCACGCTGTTGCCCTGAGCCCGGGAACGGTTACGGAGCCGCCGGGGTTTCCGTCGGAGTCTCGGTCGGGGTTTCGGTCGCGGTCTCCGTCGGAGTTTCGGTCGCGGTCTCGGTCGGAGTTTCGGTCGGGGTCTCCGTCGGAGTTTCGGTCGGGGTCTCCGTCGGGGTCACGGTCGGGGTTTCCGTCGGGGTCACCGATGTGGTGACAATCGGAGTCTCCAGGACATTCGACAACGCATTGGGCAAGCCCGGGTTACCCGGCTTCATCTCAACCTGCGCTCCCAGCACTCCAGCCGCGCCGCCCCCACCGGAGGCTATGCCCGCGATGGTCTGGCCGGGCGGGTTCCCGCCTCCGGCGTTAGCCCCGGCATTGCCGTTGGCCGTGCCGTTACCACCCGCGTTGCCGTTGCTGTTGCCGCCGGCATTGCTGTTGCCGTTGCCGTTGCCGCCGGCGTTGCTATTGGAGTTGCCGTTGCCACCGGCGTTGCTATTGGAGTTGCCATTGCCGTTGCCATTGCCATTGCCATTGCCGCCGGGCGCAGCCGCGGCGATCGGCGCGGCAATCGCGATGGCAGACGCGGCGACAACCACGCCGAGCGTTTTCCAGTTCATCGAATCCGACTCCTTAAGCGAATGCGGGGGGAACACCCGCCCCCCGACCTTCCCCTAGTGAACCAGCCCGAACCCCCACTGGGCAAATTCACTCGGCTGGACCAAAGATCGCCTTGGAGTGCACTTTCGTGGCTAGCAAGGGCAGCTTTAGCTAATGCGCTCGCAGCCGGTACGTTCCGGGTCGTCGAGCGTCACGGGGACGGCGGTGACGACCACGCGGGCATTGCCGGCGCGGCCGGTGCCTATAGCGTGGTGGCCGGGGCGCCGCGCACCCGTTGACCTGCGCGTGGTCGCCGACAGTCGTATCGTCGGTTCATGATGCATTCCCTCGACGCAAGACTCGACCGCTTCTCGTTGCCCGTGCTGGGGATCTTCCGGATCGTCGTCGGGTTGCTGTTCGCCCTGCATGGCACCGCGAAGTTATTCGGATGGCCGGCGACCAAGTCCGGGGCGGTTCCCTTCGGTACCTGGCCGTACTGGTGGGCGGGTCTGATCGAACTGGTCGTGGGCCTGTTGGTGGCGCTCGGACTGTTCACCCGGCTGGCCGCGCTCCTGGGCTCCGGCACCATGGCCTACGCCTACTTCACCGCCCACCAGGCCGACGGTGTGCTGCCGATCCAGAACGGCGGCGAACTCGCGGTGATGTACTGCTTCGCCTTCCTGCTGATCGCGTTCGCCGGCGCCGGGGCATTCGCGGTTCAGGGCCGGACAGAAGCCAGCCCGTAGGCGCGGGCCGTCATCGGCAGCAATCGGGGTCGATGACAGCACACAGCGCCGCGATCGCCACCCGGTGCGGCCGGTGGTAGACGTTCATCCCGCGCCGGGTCGACTCCACCAAACCCGCGTTGCGTAACTGGGTCAGGTGGTGGCTGACGGTCGACTCACCGATACCGATCGCCGCGGCCAACTCCCCGCTGTTGTGTTCACCCGTGGGCGAGGAGAACAGCAACGACATGATCCTCACCCGGGCCGGGTCGGCGAGTGCCTTGAGCCGCAGCGCCACCTCCAGTGCGACGGCGTCGCTCATCGGCCCGGCGGCCAGTGGCGCGCAGCAGACCGGCGCCGAGATGTCGATGACGGGCAGTGCCTTGGGCATGACGCCATCCTCCCAGATGTCTTGACATATATCAAAGAGGTGGCATCCTGAAGATCAGTCGAGTATTTCGACATATGTCTTATCCGATCTGAGGAGATCCCCATGTCCCGCATCCAACTCGCCCTCAATGTCGATGACATCGACGAGGCGATCGCGTTCTACTCCAAGCTCTTCGGCGCCGCGCCGGCGAAGGTGAAGCCCGGTTACGCCAACTTCGCCATCGACGAACCGCCGCTGAAGCTGGTGCTGCTGGAGAACCCCGGCCAGGGCGGCACGTTGAACCATCTCGGCGTGGAGGTGGCGGCCAGCGAACAGGTGCACGCCGAGATCGCCCGTCTGACCGAACATGGGCTGTTCACCGAGGAGGAGATCGGCACCACCTGCTGCTTCGCCCTGCAGGACAAGGTCTGGGTCACCGGCCCGGGCGGCGAGCGGTGGGAGGTCTACGCCAAGCTCGCTGACACCGAGACGTTCTTCGAGGCTCCGGCGGACGAGGCCGGCGATTGCTGCGGCGCCGAGCAGGTTGCGCCCTAACCCTGACGCACCCTCGCTCAGAGTGCCCAACAGCCAAGGTCGAAGATTGGCGCAGAGTTCCCTACGGCGAGGAGGGCGGATATGCAGTCGATGCTGGTGTCGCGTCGCGACCTGAACTTCCTGCTG
>JBFYOR010000222.1:0-3593 GCA_041303695.1 Mycobacterium sp.
GCCACCATGCCCGGAGAACTGGCCCAATTGGGTGAGCGGGACGCCCAGGCGGTCGGCCCGCCGCTCATCGAATGCACCTCGTGCGGCCATCGCCGCCCGGTAGGCGACCGGCACGAGGACGGGAGCCAGCAGCCGCGATGCCGTCAGGGTGCGACGGATCCGGCTTGGCGCCAGCAACTTTCCTTCCCGGGCGGTTCGCAGCTGGGTCTCGGCCACTTTCACCGCCGTGCGGTCGATATCCCGCTGGGCTTTGAGCTGGGCTTTGACCGCCTTGTTCTCGGTCCGTTGAGTAGCCCTGATGCGCTTGCCCTCGTTCTTGGCGGCCAGCTTGGCCTCCATCTTCGCCTTCGCCTTCAGCGCACGGGCTTCGGCCCGTCTGGTCGCGCGGCTCTTCCTTTTGGTGAAAAGGCCCATCGCAATCGCCTTTCGGGTAGGTGGGTCAGCGGTAGCCCGGTGTGCTTCCGACTGTGGGCTAGACCCTATCGCCCAGGCCAAGCCGCAATTTCCCGACCTGCGGATATGCCACAATTGTGTCGACTCCGCAAACCCAGCGCCCAATCGGCGCCTCGCCATGTCAGGGAGTGTTCGTGAACCGGTGCCGACGGTGCGCCACGGTGATCAGCGGGGCGATCACCGCAGGTGTGCTGTACGGCGGAGTCGGCGTGGTCGCGGTGACACCCGCAGGGGCCGATCCGGCGCCATCCGGTGACTCAGCCGGTACCGACGCCGCAGCCACCGGCGGCCGCAACGGTGAACGTCGGCCGCGGGCGCGCAGTTCGCCCCCGGTGCAGACGGGCCCGGCGGTGTCCGGCCCCGGGGGCCGGGCCCGGCCCGCGCCCGAGCGCACCGAGGGTGACATCCAGGGTGACATCCAGGGTGACATCCAGGGTGAGAACGTGGCTGAGATCGGTGAACAGTGGCCTTGCCGGTGGCTGCCCTTCATCGAGCCGATCCGGCCCCCCGCGCCGGCCGGGGTCGACAGGAGAGGTTGGCTGGCCTTCCCGGGCCCCGTGGCGGTCACTCCTCCGGTTACCCAACTGGTGGGTGGCGTCGCCGCCGAACTTCCGGGTCTTGATCTCGCCTTGGCGCAGCCGCCGACTGTCCGGCCGGCGGCACCTGCGCCGACGCCGGCCGCGCCGCGGGTGGCCGCACCGGAATTCATTCCGCGGGAATCGGGTCCGTCGGCATCGGCGGCAGCGGGTCGGCCGGCGGCGGTGCCACTGGCCGGGCCGCAAAGCCGTTCCCCGGGCCTGCCGCCGCGTACTGGCCCGGCCGCTCCACCGCCGGAGTCCGTGCGTCTGGGCTATCCGGAGTACCTGCGGCAAGCAACGATGACCGAGTTGGCGTCGGTCGCCCTGCCGGGCCTGGCGGCGATACTGGGTCTGACGGCGCTCGGCGGATTACTCGGCTACCGCCAGGCCAAGGCGGGTTACCAGCTGCCCGCCGCCGGTGCGGGCCGGTTCCTGCGGTGACCGCCGACCGCATTGTCACCAGAGCGGTCAGCGACGTGCTCGCGCTGGCACCCGTGCGCGGGGAGGTGACCCTGGCCGGGTTGGTGTCCGCTGTGGGTGCGCATCGCGAACGGCCCATCGAGGTGAGCATGGCCGAACTGCCGGCGGGTGTGTCAGGGCAGTGGCGTCAGTACGCCGACCGGGACGAGTTCCTGATCCAGGATGGCCTGCCGACCGCCGACCGGACCCTGGCCCACGAACTCGGCCATCTCGTCCTCGGCCACGACGGTATCCCCGTTGCCGAGGTCGCCCGCCAGTCGGCCGAGGTCGCCAGCGACGATCTGATCAGCTACATGCTGAACCAACGCACCGGCTGCATGGGGCCGGGCGGGGAGGATGTCGAGCAGCAGGCTGAAGACTTTGCGGCGCTGCTGCTCTACCGGCTCGGCCGGCTGCGCAGTGACCGTTCATCGATTGCGCAGGTTCGCCTCGGAGAGGCGTTTGGTTGATCGTCTGGGTCATCGCCGGCCTGCTCGGGATGGCGACCGGACTGCGAATCGGGTGGGCTCTGGTCAACCATCAATCGGTCGTCAGCAGTGCGATGATCGTGGCGTTGGGAAGTCTGGCAGTGGTGGCGATCCTGAACTGGCCTCCGCTCACCTTGCTGGTTGACACCGCGCTGCGCTGGCCCAATATCTCAATCGGACTCAGCCAGGTGGCCTTGGTGACTTCGGCCGCCGGGAGTTGCGTGATGATCACCACCGTCGCCTCCACCCGCCGGCCGGTCGTCACCCGCCGGATCGCGGTGATCCAGTACTGCCTGGCGGGGTTGATCGCTGCGGTCACCATGGCGCTCTTCCTGACCGGCGAGCGTCAGCCGGAAATGGCCCCCCGGGAATACCTCGCCCGCAACCTGGGCACACCGAACACCGCGCTGGACTGGCTGGTACCGCTGCTCTATGTACTGCTGGCACTGACCCTGGTGTCGTGGGTCGGTGTGCGGCTGTCCAATCCCAGTCGCCGGGGGCGCGCGCTGTTCGTCTTCACCGCAGGGATCGCGCTGCTGGTCGCGGCGAGTGCCTTCGTCCTGATTCGGGCCGTGCTGAGCACCCATCTGGTCGGGGTCGGCACCGCCGCGACCCTGCTGTTGAGCGCGATGGCCATCATCGCCGCCGGGGCTCTGCTACCCGCAATCGAGGATTGGATCGGTGCCCGCCGGGAGCTGCATCTCATCGAACCGCTGCGGCGGGAGATGGAACGACGCCACCCCGACATCGGTATCGGAGTACGCCCTCGCGGACCTCTGGTGTTCCGGGTCGCCGAACGGCTCTCGCTGATCTCAGACGCACTGTATCTGGAGGGCATGCTGGCCGAGAAGTCTGAAAGGCCAGCTGCCGGAACGGATCCGACGATTGGGCTCAATCCGGCCGGGCAGGCACTGGCCGTCGCTCAGTGGATAGCGGCCGGACCCCGCGCGGACCCCGATATCTACCCGGGCCGACGCTGGCTCCGTCAGCCCGCACACTGCTCAGACCGTGAGTGGATCCTGGAAATCGCCCGTCAGTACCGTGCTGTCGTCCGGCGAGCCGGCCCGACCAGTTAGCCGTCCAGGTGCTCCCGGCGCCGTAGTTCATCGACCTTCTCCACGACGTCCTGCTGAGCCTCCGGAGAGAGTCCAACCGTGCGCGCAGCGATCCGCCGGACACCTTCGTCGCGCATGTTGGCCAGCCAGGTGAGTTCGCGGTCCATCTTCTCGTAGTACTCGTCGTCGGTGAAGTACTCGGGCCGGATCCGGAAGAAGTTGGCCAGCGCGGTCATCGTCGTGGCAGACGGGTTGGTGCGGTTGCCAGAGCGCAACTGTGACAGGTAGGGGGCCGACATCGTCACACCCTCGGCTTTGAGGGCCGCGATCACCTCCGCGGAGGTGTGAGGACCCCGGCCGGGCGGGTACACCACGTCGAACAGGCGATTCAGCCGCGCGGAGAACGTCGTGCTCATCTAAGGAACCTCCAGATGCGAAACAAGAACTTTCAAAACCCTCAGCGTATTTGCTGATCAATGTAGCGGTAGTTGTCCGAACAACCAAGTGCAAACTCTCAAGCGGCTGGGGGTGTCGGAGGTCGTCCCGCGATGGCAAACATC
>JBFYOR010000223.1:0-3235 GCA_041303695.1 Mycobacterium sp.
ACACCCAGTCGCGCGCTTCGAGGTAGGGCCGGAAGGTTTCGGTGATGAGCCGGCCGTCGGCCTCGGTCTTGGGCCGCTGCAGTTCGTAGAGGTGCGGGAACTCGGTCCACGCCAGAACCGCGTCCCACAGTCGCACCGCGGCAGCCCCGGCGGGCGGGTCGATGAGCACCGGGCCGAACAGGCACTGGCCGTCCGGGAAGAACAGCGTCGGCACCCCGTAGCCGCCGGCGTCGACCACCCTCTGGTGGTCGGCCAGCACCTCGTCGCCGGTCGTCGGGTCGGCGATCGCCTCGTCGACCAGTCCGGGGTCGAAGCCCAACTCGGACAGCAGGTGCCGGGCCACCGCCTTCTCGTGGGGTTTGTGGCCCTCGACATGCAGGGCGCGCGCGGCGCGTTCGTACCAGGCGCCGACATCGTCCATCGAGCGCCGCCGCAGCAGCGCGCCGATCCGCATCATCGACCAGCCGTAGGACCACTCCCGTTCCCATGGGTGCTTCTTGCCCTCGACGCGGTTGATCTCCTCGAGGCTGAAGAATCGCCAATTCACCTGTAGTCCGGTGAGATCGCGGACTTCGCGGATCCACCGCGAGGTCTGATAGGCGTAGGGGCACATGACGTCGAAGTGGAAGTCGACGTACTCGGGCTGGGCGGTCACTCTCCGAACTCTAACTGGCAGCGCTGGCCAGCAGCGGCGGGCAATTGCCGGCAGCGTCGGTGGCCAGTTCGAAGTGCCACGGTTCGTTGGCATAGATCTGGCACAGTCCGAACCGTGCCCCGTTGGCGATCAGCCACTGATCGGCCCCCACACCGCCCATGTCGACGGCCTGGCCGAGGACATGCCGGGAGCGTTCCGGGGTCTGCACGTACTGCCGCGCCGCGGGCAGGCTGCCGTACACAGCGATCGCGTCGTCGAGCAACTGCTGCTGGAATTGCGGTGACCGCCATCCGGAGGTGATCGTCATGGTGACGCCCTCGGCCGCCGCGACGGCGGTGGCCTGCTGGACCGCGATGAGCAGCGCCGGGTCCAGGTTCCCGACCGCCGGGTTGGCCACATCCCAGGGCGAGAGCATCTGGATAGTGTTGTCGGCCAATCGAACCGCTTGTTGTGGCGCACCGGTCAGGCCGACGGCGACTGGGATGGCGAGCAACGCAGCGAATCGCATGATCTGCCAATCATCCCAGAACGGCAGCCGGATGCCGCCGGTGCAGGCACCATTGCCCTCGACCCGTTACACCAACAACTCAGGAGTCGCCGTGGTGCTCGTCCTGGCCTTCGGTGTGGTGCTGCTGATCAGCGTCTCGCTGTCCGGGCTGGCCGCCCGCACGGTGCTGTCCACCGCACTGCTGTTCCTGATCGCCGGGGCACTGCTCGGCCCCGGCGGGTTAGGTGTGGTCAACGTGAGCGCCGACGACGAGATCGTCGCGGTGCTCGCCGATATCGCGCTGTTCACCGTGCTGTTCACCGACGGCCAGCGGGCCAACGTTCCGGCGCTGCGCGAGGGCTGGCGACTATCCGGGCGCGCCCTGGGCCTGGGCATGCCGCTGGCGATGATCGGTATCGCCGTTCCGGCGCACTATCTGGTCAACCTGGACTGGCCGACGGCTCTGCTGCTCGGTGCGATCCTGTCCCCGACCGACCCGGTGTTCGCCTCGGCATTGGTCGGCCGGCAAGACATTCCGTTGCGGCTACGCCGACTGCTCAACGTCGAATCCGGGCTCAACGACGGCCTGGCGCTGCCGTTCGTGCTGATCTTCCTCGCCCTGGCCAAACATGAGGACTCCCATCTGGGCGTCGTACTGCTCGAACTGGTCCTGGGCCTGGCCATCGGGGTCGGTGTCGCCGCGTTGGTCGCGCTGGCCTGGCGCAGCAACATCCTGACCGCCGAACCGCGGCTTCAGCCGCTGGGCCCGGTGGCGATCGCGATCGTGGTGTATGCGGCCTGCCATCTGACCCACGCCAATCCGTACCTGGCGGCGTTCGCCGCCGGGTCGGCGCTGGCCACCCTCGACCATGTCACCGCCGAGAGGTTCGAGCCGTTCGGCGACCTGCTCTCCGAGCTCACCAAGTTCGCCGCCCTGCTGCTGTTCGGCGCGCTGATCACCCCGGACCGGCTGTCCCATCTGGGGTGGCAGGGCTGGTTGCTGGCGGTGCTGGCCATCGTTGCGGTGCGACCGGCCTCGATGCTGCTGTCACTGATCCGAACGCCGATGCCACGCGCGGAGCGGCTGACCGCGGCGTGGTTCGGCCCCAAGGGATTCGCGTCGGTGGTCTACGGTCTGCTCGTCCTGCAGGCCGGAATCCCCAATGGCGAGAAGCTGTTCGACCTCATCGCCGTGACGATCGCGCTGTCGATCATCCTGCACTCCTCGACCGACGTGCCCGTCGCGCACAAGTTGCGCATCGAGCCGCCCGATCATCTGCCGGCCGGTCACGACCCGGTCGAGGCTCCGCCGCCGGAGAGTACGACGCCGGATCGTGGCTCACCGCCGAGATCGGAAGACCTCACGCTGTAGGCCGTCACTCGCCCTTGCGGTGGGTGCGCTCCCGGGCCAGGGTCTGGCCGCGGAAGAAGGCCGGTGCCTTGACGTTCCAGAAGATCATCAGCAGCACGCCCACGAACAGGCTGAACACGCCGATGATGAAGACGGTTCCGATACCGGCGAGCGATCCGGTCGACCCGTACTCCGGGTTGGCCATCCGATAGGCCTCGATCAGGCCCACCGGGATGAGCACCAGGGCACCGATGCCCGGCAGGATCACCTGCTCGAGCGCGGTGCGCCAGTTGTCGAATGCGGTGTCCCAGAAGTAGATCACCGAGGAGACCGCCACCACGGTGTAGTAGGTCATGATCGCGATACCCACGCTGTAGACGGTGTCCTCCACGATGCTGTCGCTGACCATGACCAATCCGGCGTAGATGGCCAGGGTGGTCAGCCCGATGAACCAGGTCGCGAATCTCGGGGTCTGGCGCACCTCGTCCACGGAGGCGAACCGGCTCGGCAGCGCCTTGTAGGTGGCCATCGCCAGTAGTCCGCGCACCGTCGCCATCACGGTGGACAAGGTGGCCGAGAAGGCCGAGAGCCCGACGATCACGGCGGCGACCAGGGCACCACCGGGACCTACCGCATCGCGCGCCAGTCCGGAGAAGATGTCGTCGATATTGGCCGAATGGGTCAAGCTACCTTCGCTGTCGTCATCGATGCCGGCGTAAGCCAGGGCGGCCACGCTGAAGAC
>JBFYOR010000224.1:0-3015 GCA_041303695.1 Mycobacterium sp.
GATGGACCCTTCCCGGCGGGTGTAGGCCAATACGGTCCACTCGAACGGCGATCCGACCGGAGCGGTGGGGCCGCCGTTGGCGAACGGGTCGGCGGTCGGGTCGGCCGCCGCGGTCACGAAACCCGGCACGGGCGCGGCGGGTGCGGGAACCGCCGCGACGGGCAGTTGAGGCGCGATATCCGCCGGCGAGGAGGTAACCGGATCGAATCGCTCCTGAGGCGCCGCCGGGACCCGGGCGGGCGTGGCGTTTCCGATGGTGATGCCGGACAGTGCCACCGGCGCGGTGTCGGCGGCGGGCCGAACGGGTGTGGCCGGAATCGTGACCCGAGGCCGGGCGGCAGCGCCCGGCGGCGGCGGATTGGCGTCGGAGCGGCCGACCGCTGACCTGCTCCCGGAACGGCCGGCGGTAGCGGGTGAGGCGCCTGCGGGACCGCGCCGGCTCGTCGCCGATGGTCCTGCCGCGCGGGCTTCGGAGCCTGTCGACGCGCCCTCGGAGCTTGCCGACGGTGTTTCCGCCCACGCCACGGCGGAGTAGTTGAAGGCAGCGGCGCCCACCCCCAGCGCGACCGCCAAGCCACCGACTCGACCGACGAAATTCCAGGCACGCATCGGGACCCCTAACCTGACAATGGGAGAAGGCTGAGAACAAGCTGAGCGAATGGTATCCGTCTTGCGGTGGTCCCGGACCGCTTTGGATTAGGCCGGCGTCAACCTGACATCGGACAGCACCGTGACGTCGTCGCGCGACGGCGCGGTCACCACGCCGACGTAGTCGTTCCCGTCGCGCCACATCTTCGCCCTGATGGTCTCGCCCGGGAACACCACACCGGCGAATCGCGCTCCGTAGGACACCACCCGGCCGGCGTCGGCGTCGAGCAGAGTGTCGACCAGTGCCTTGCAGGTCATGCCATAGGTGCACAGTCCGTGCAGGATGGGCCGGGGGAACCCGGCGGCCGAGGCGAACCCCGGATCCGAATGCAGTGGGTTGCGGTCACCGCAGAGCCGGTACAGCAGTGCCTGCTGCGGCAGGATCGCGATATCGGTCACGAAGTCCGGATCACGGTCGGGCCCGGTGTCCGGCGCGGACGGACCGCGGTCCCCGCCGAAACCGCCCTCGCCGCGGGCGAAGATCGACCGGCGCAGCGTCCAGAGCGGGTTGCCGTCGAGATCGGTGACATCGGTCTGGCTGACCAGCACGGCCGCCTTGCCCTTGTCCCAGATGTCGGTGAACCGGGTCACGGCGCGTGCGGTCCCACTCGCGGGAAGCGGGCCCGTTACGGTCACCGCTTCGCTGCCGTGCAGGACGCGGCCGAGTTCGATATCGACGCCTGGGTAGCTCACCGTGGGTGGCTCGGTCATGTGGAAGGTGGCGGCCACGCTGCTGAACGTCGGTAGCACCTGGGGTGTTCCATCGGTCAGGTACCGCAACTCGCCCGGGTCCATCGGATCCGCACCGGCCCCCAGTGCAAGGTTGTAGAGCTGTACGTCGCTGCTGTTCCAGGAAAACTCGACCGGATCCGGTTCCGCGGCCAGGGCCACGTCGACATCAATTGGCATGGGTGGCCTTCCGGGCATTTCCGGCGATATCCAGTGCAGCCAGGTAGCCGAACGTCATCGCCGGGCCGATGGTGCCGCCGGGCCCGGGGTAGGTGTGCCCCATCACCGGTGCGCTGACGTTGCCGGCCGCGTAGAGGCCCTCGATCACCGAGCCGTCGTCACGCAACGCGCGGCCGTTGACGTCGGTACGGACGCCGCCTTTGGTACCCAGATCACCCGGAACCATCTTGGCCGCGTAGTACGGCGGCTGGCTGATCTCGCCGAGGTTGGGATTCGGCTTGACGGTCGGGTCGCCGTAGTAACGGTCATAGGCGCTCTCGCCGCGGTGGAAGTCCTCGTCCAGTCCGGAACGGGCGAAGCCGTTGAACCGCTCGATCGTCGCGCGCAACTGATCGACCGGCAGCCCGGTCTCGCTCGCCAGCGCCTCGATGCTGTCGGCTTTGACGATCACCCCGGATTCCATCCACTTCTTCGGAATCCGTTGGCCGGGTTGCAGTCCGGCGAAGATATAGCGGTCCCGGTAGCGCTGGTCGAAGACCAGCCAGGCGGGCACATTCTCACCCGGGCCGGAGCCCTGGCCGTACTCGCCGCCGTACATGTGGTGGCACGCCTCCACATACGGCATCGACTCGTTCATGAACCGCTTACCCGACATGTTGACGATCATCGATCCGGGGGAGTTGCGCTCGGACAGCGCGAACCACGGTGCCCCGTCCAGCGGTACCGTCGGGCCCCACCACGCGTCCTCCATGAGCTCCATTGCCGCGCCGAGCTTCTCGGCCGCCAGGATGCCGTCCCCGGTGTTGGCGGCCGCTCCGACCGTCCACTCGGTTCCGATCGGCTCACGCTGATACTTCCGCCGCATCGACTCGTTGTGCTCGAATCCGCCGCTGCCCAGGATGACACCGCGCCGGGCCCGGATCAGCCGCGGCTCCGCCGTCTCGGGCGCCGTCATGTCACGCACGTAGATTCCGCGCACCACGCCGTCCTCGACGTACAGATCGGTCAACGCGGTATTGAGCAACACCGGCACCCCGGCCTCGCGCAGCCCGATCCTCAGCGGGGCGATTAGCGCCCGCCCCATGCCGACCAGATTCTTACCGCGAAGACCCGCCCACATCGAGCGCGCACCTACCTTCAGGCTGCGCAGGACCCCGCGGGGGTGGCGCTTCATCTGGTTGAGCCGAACGTAATCCTGTTGCATGACAACCACATTGAGGGGCACTTTGCCGTAGGCGGGTTCTAGTCCCGGAAGGTCGGGGCCCAGGCGTTTGGCGTCGAACGGTTCCGGTTCGATCGAGCGCCCGGCGGGCCGGCCGCCGGGCTTCTCCGGGTAATAGTCGGAGTATCCCGGTACCCAGCACATCTTCAGCGGGGTGTTCTTGAGCACGAAGGACAGCATCTCCGGCCCGCGGTCGAGGTAGGTGTCGATCTTCTCGACCGGGACGACATCGCCGA
>JBFYOR010000225.1:0-6613 GCA_041303695.1 Mycobacterium sp.
GCCAGGGTCAGCACCATCGTCGGCGGCGCGGTCGTGATCCTCGCGGTCATCATCGCGAACGGGATCGCGACCATCGCGCCGATGAAGCCGGAGTGCGCGGCGTTCAGCACCAACCCGGCCACGCTCTGCGCTCCCATCGCGACTCCGATGGTCAGCAGCAGCCAGACCAGTGAACCCCTCGGCGCCGACAGATAGAAGTACAGCCCGACCGCGATGACGACGATCGACACGTAGAACGACCACGGACCCATGGGTGACGACGGGGACTGGGTGGGGATCTGGCCCGCGATCTGCACGCCCACCACCACCCCGTAGACCATAAGCCCGAGCTGGGCCGCACCGTAGACGACCCGGCTCGAGCCGGAGATGATCTTGCCCCCGGCCAATTCGATGGCACCGACGACCAGCGCCATCCCCGGCAGGGTCGCGATCAGGGCCGGGCTGATCACCCGCAGCAGTCCGTCGTGGGCGACGTCGGCGACCAACCAGGTCGCCAGCAGGGTGACCACCACCGCCGACAGTGTCGGCAGAATCGGCGCAAAGCCCGGCAGCGGGCGGCTGATCTGCATGATGACTCCCACCACCAGGCCCAGGATCAGATGGGCCGGCAGGGCGTTCCAGGACGGTTCGATGGTCATCCCGAATCCGACGGTGGTCACGGCGTAGCCCAGCGTCGTGGTGACGGCGCCGAACCGGGGTGGCTGGCGGCGTGCGGCCCGGACGGCGGCGATCGCATCGGTGGGGGTGATCGCGCCGGCCTCGGCGAGTCCGGCGATCCGGTCGATACGGGCAGCCATGTCCAACTGGCTCGACGGCTGTGCCGAGCCGTCCAACTGGAAGGCCCTGGTGCCGATCTGGATCAGCAACATGGTGGGCAGCGCCGCGATCTCCACCGGTTCGGTGGTGTAACTCTCGGCGATATCCGTCAGCCGTGCCTCCACGACCTGGATGGGCTGGGCCACTTCGATCAGTGCGATACCGATTTCGCGCAGCATGACCGCGACATCGTCGACGTCGTAGCTGTCCGGCCCGGCCAGCGGCGGTGGGGGAGTCTTGAACATGGCCGCAATCATGACGACCGCCAGGCAGAGGTTGGCGGCGGCAAAGCGCCATCGGGCCAATCTTTGCTGAACTGATAGCGTCGAAACCATGGGGGCATCTGTGAGTGTCGGCCGTGTCGGCGGTCTGGCGGTCGCACTGGGCCTGGGTGCGGCGATCGTCGCCGTCGCGCCGGCAGTGGCCTCGGCCGCTCCCGCTGCGGGCTCCGCCGATTCCAGCACCGTCAGTTCCGCTGCACGTCAGACCACTGCGTCGCGCAGCCAGCCGCAGCGCAGGCCGGCCCGGGCAGCCGTGGCGCGGGCGGCCGACGCGTCGAGGACGCCGGCCGTACCGTCGGTGGCTGCGGCGGCCCAGCCGCCCCGGCCCACCAGGGCGGTCCGCCGTCCGGCGGTCGGCGATGTGCCCGCCGGGCCCGTGGTGGCGTCCGCCCAGACAGTCGCACCCGAGTCGGTCCGTCCATCCCGAAGGGCCGCCGGAGGGGTCACCGTGGAGCTTCCCCAGGTCCCGCTCAGTCAGGGCTGGTCGTTCACGGTGTCACCGGATTCCGTTGCCGATGTCGCCACCGACTATGTGGCCGACGGTGGCGACCCCGGCGACGGCGCCCGGTTCTTCTTCGGTGATCTCGCGGTCACCAGCCTGGACACCCTGGCCGGGCCGGACCTCACTGCCGAACAGTCCCGCCTGCAGCTGGGCAACCTGGCGGTATCCGGCTACTTCGGCGGAATCTGGTTGCGCGACAACCTGCGCGAGGCACCCGCAGTGACGGCGCCGGACATGACGGCCACCACCGACCTGACCGTGTCGGCGATCGGGATCCGCCTCTTCGACGTCCTGGCCACCGGCCTGATGGGGGCGGCGTCGACCAGGAGCGACTGGATCGCCCGGACGGCGGCGCACGCCTCGGTGCCCGTCCTGCTCGCCCTCTACGGCTACAACCGCGGCTATCTGGAGGTGCTCCTGGAGAACCCGCCCGACGGTGTGCCGTCGATGCAGGACAGCCTGACCTGCGACGGGTTCCTGGACTGCAATTCGACCGCCTTCCCGCTGGAAATCGGCACCCGCTACGACGCTGCGCTGGTCCAACTCGATGACCCGCCCAGCCTCGGCTGGCAGGAGATGAGGCTGTGGACCGCGGTGCTCGAGGGTGCGACCGGCGCCGGCCGTGGCGTGTGGGAGACCATCGCCGGAGCCGGCGGCTTCTCGCCGGCGTCCTATTCTGCGCTCGTGGAACTCAGCTCGGCCTACCTGATGGTCAGCAAGGCGGCCGTGCTGTCCAGCATGCTCGGCTACGCCGGCGGGGATGCCGGCCTGGCGCGCAGTGCGTTGCGCCTGCAGGCCGGGCTGTGGATCTGGTCCGGTGCCTACTTCGCCGGTCTGGCCTCCAGCGCCCCGGCCGGCACCATGCCCGCAATCCTGGTGGCCTGACTCAGGTTCGCTGTCAGGCGGAGCCTGACTCAGGTCAGGTCAGGTCAGGCCGGACCCAGTTCGGTCGCGACCTCGACCAGGGTCTCCTCATCGCACAGGCCCAGATCACCGGCGATGCCGGCAGCGGCTGAGGCGTCGGCCACCAGGTGCAGCGGGATGCCCTCGGAACGGAGGTCCCCGGCGCGGTCGCGCAGAGCACTGTTGCGATCGTCGTCGTCGTCGCCGACCTGCCGGATGATGATCAGCGCGACCCGGCCGGGGAACTCCCGGGCCATCTCCTCGTAGGTCAGAGCGTCGCGCTGACCGCTGTCGCCGATCAACACGAACGTCATCTGTGGGTAGGCCTCGAAGAGCCGGCGGATTGCGGTCCGCTTGTGTTCGGCGCCGCTGCGGCGCAGATAGCGCTCCGTCGGACCCCAGTCGGTGAGGAACATCGGGCCGAGCGGGAAGCCGCGCAACTGGACGAACTCCTGCAAGGTCGGATAGAACGACCAACTCCCGGTGGACACGTAGAAGAAGGTCGGCGCGGGCTTGCGGTTCCCGGTCCGGGTGGGGATGCCGCGGGCCAGCCCGCGGTAGAGCGCGGCCATCCCCGCGATCGCGGCACGTTCGCTGGCCTCGCGCAGCACCGTTCGGGCCACCATCGCCGCACCCTCGGTCAGTCCGGTCAGCAGGATCGTGTCATCGATATCGGAGATCACCAGGAACGGCGCCTTCAGGGCCGGCTTGACGACCCGTCCGGTCCCGGACGCGGATTCGCCGTCCTCGATGGGGGTGGTCACCGCGTGCGCGTCATGCCAGCCGGCTCGCAGGTTCGGCACCGGCAGCGAGAAGTTCGCGAATCCGTGGCTGTCGGTGACCTCGGTGGCGCTGTGATCGCCGATCCGCAGTGTGACCTCGGCGCCGACGATCCGCAGCGCGGCATGCCGCTGCAGGTTGGACTGGGCGACCTCCCAGTACGGAATGCGGCTGTCGCCGGGCAGTTCCGGGGTTTCGGTCACCCGCACCCGGACTTTGGCCACGCCGTCGGCAACGAAACCCCGATAGACGAGCACCTGCATACCGCGGAAGACCCCCGCCGAGATCCGCTGTTCGCGCCGGCGTCTGGTCAGGTTGCTCTCGACCCCTGCGACGAAGGCAGCGGTCTGCGGGCTGCGCAGTTTGGAACTCAGCTCCGAAGCGATCCGGCGGGGAATACTTGCCATGCAAACAGCATGGACCGGCCCGCGGGCGCACGCAGCAATTACGGCGTCATCAGGCCGGGAGTTAGCGCTGGATCGACTTGAGGTAGAAGAACTCCTCGAGTCCGTAGGCACCCAGTTCGCGACCATGGCCGGAGGCTCCGACTCCGCCGAACGGTGCGCACGGGTTGAAGGCGCCGCCGTTGACGTCGATCTGCCCGGTGCGGATCCGTCGCGCCACCCGCATGGCGTGCTCTTCGTCGCCCGACCACACCGCTCCGGACAGCCCGAAGCGCGAGTCGTTGGCGATGCGGACCGCGTCGTCCTCGTCGTCGTAGGGCAGGATCGCCAGCACCGGCCCGAACACCTCTTCCTGGGCGATCTTCATGTCGGTGGTCACGTCGGAGAAGATCGTCGGGGAGACGAAGAAGCCCCCGACCAGCCCGGGCGGCGCGTCGGCTCCGCCGCAGACCAGCCGAGCACCTTCGGCGCTGGCGCTGCGGATGTGGTCGCGGACCCGCTCGCGATGCTGGGCGGTGACCATCGGGCCCAGCAGGGTGGTCTGGTCGAACGGGTCGCCCATGGTGTGGGCCTGGGCCACCGCCGTGGCGATCGCCTCGGCCTCGGCGAGCCTGGCTCGCGGCACCAGCAGACGGGTCTGGGCGATGCAGGTCTGCCCGGAGTTGAGCAGACACCGGGTCACACCGGCGGTGACGGCCTGCTGCATATCGGCGTCCTCGAGCACGACGCAGGCCGACTTTCCGCCCAGTTCCAGCGAGGACGGCACCAGGTTGCGGCCGGTCACCTCACCGATGTGCCGGCCGACGCCCTCCGAACCGGTGAAGGTGACCAGGTCGACCCCGGGGTGGCCGATCATCGCCTCGCCGACGACGGTACCCAGACCGGTGACCATGTTGACCACGCCGGGCGGCATGCCCACCTCGTCGAAGATCTCCATCAGCACATACGTCGAGAGCGGCGTGACCTCGGAGGGTTTGAGGACGACCGTGCAGCCGGCGGCCAGGGCCGGGGCGACCTTGGCGGCCATCTGGTGCAACGGGTAGTTCCACGGTGCGATCGCCGCGACGACCCCGACCGGTTCACGGACGACCAGCGAGTTGCCGACCTCCTCCTCGAAGGCCATCTCGTCCACCAGTCCGCGCATCGAGGCGAACGACATCGTCGGAAGGCCGACCTGAATCAGCCGCGACAACGTGATCGGTGTGCCGACCTCGCCGGTGATGATCGCCGCGAGTTCGTCGCCGCGGTCGGACAGTCGCGCCGCCACCGCGTCGAGCAAGGCGATGCGCTGCTCGACCGGGGTGGCCGCCCACCCGGGGAACGCCTGCCGGGCGGCGGCGACGGCGCGGTCCACATCGGCGGCAGTACCGGCCGGGATGTGCGCGATCACCTCCTCGGTGAAGGGGTTCTCGACCGGGATGGTCTCGGCGGTGCTGGCCGGCACCCACTGCCCGCCGATGTAGAGCCGGTCGTGGGTGGATGTCGCTGTCGTCATGGTGCTCCTCAGGCGTGGACGGCGGAACGGGCGTGATCCCCGGTGGTGGCGATGATCTCGGCGGTGCGGTGGGCCAGCGCCATCGCCGAGATCATCGGATTGGCACCGCTGGCGGTCGGCATCGCGCTGGCGTCGCCGATGTAAACCCCTGGGGTGTCGTGCAATTCGCCGGAGGGGTTGGCCACCGAGGTTTCCGGGTCGGTTCCCATCCGGCAGCTGCTCATCTGGTGGGCTGAGAAGATCCGCAGACCCCCGGCCCGCAGTGGCAGCTTGTGCATGGCCGCGATGAACGCCTCGAGGTCGTCTCCGCGGCGCCAGCGCAGGGAGATCGGGGCGAACGGAACGATCTGATCCGCCCCCGCTGCCTCGTGCAGTCGGATCTGCTTCTCGATGGAGGTCCGCGCGACCCGCAGATCGACCTCGTCGGTCATCGCGTAGTTCACCACCGCGTTGCCGTCGTCGTCGATCGTCACCCGGCCGTGCCCGCGGTCGCGGGGAATGCCGATCAGCCAGGCGGCGTGGCCGAGGCGGGAGATCGTCTCCTTGTGTTCCGCGCCGGAGGACCGGGCCATCCCGGCGGCGATGATCGACGGTGCCCACTGCGCGTTCTGGATGAGAAAGCCGTAACCGTCCTCGATATTGGCGAATTCGTCCACCATCGCCGTCATGGGGGCTCCCCACCACGGATTGGTTTCCTCGGGGTAGATGCCCAGGAACGCGACCACCGGGTGCAGGTGCAGGTAGCGGCCCACCGCGGGCCCGCCGATCCCGGACCGCAGCAGCAGGGCGGGGGACTCCAGCGATCCGCAGGCGACGACCACCCGGGCAGCCCTGACGGTCAACGCAGTTGTGGTGCCGGTCTGCGGATCGGTGTAGCTGGCCTCGACCCCGGCGGCGCGGCCGTCTTCGACCAGGATCCGTTGGGCTGCGCAGTTCGCGATCACCCGGCCGCCAGCCTCCACCGCATCGCGCAGGTAGGTCCGGCGGACGTCCATCTTGGCCCCCGAGCGATCGCCGAAGCCGATATGGCCGGCCGAATCCGGCGAGTAGACGGCCGGATCGGCATTGCGGCTCAGCGTGGTGAACGACCACCCCAGCGCCTCGGCCCCGTCCCGCATGCGCAGATGCGGACCGTTGAGGTCCGAGCAGCGGTCGTTGACCCCGAGTCGCCCCCACACCGCGTCGGTATGAGCGTCGAAGTCAGGTGTGGCAACGTCTTTCAGGCCGAACTCGCCGGCCCAGTGGTCGCGCACCCATTCGGGGGTGCGCAGGCAGTTCGACCAGTTGACCGTGGGACCGCCGCCCAGGGTGGCCGCCGCGAGCATGCTGACGTTCATATCGGCGGTGGTGTTCACCCCGCCGCGCCAGAACATGTCCTGGAAGGCCGGCAACTCGTAGCCGGCGAAATCCGCCTCGCTGCGGCTCGGGCCCG
>JBFYOR010000226.1:0-9497 GCA_041303695.1 Mycobacterium sp.
CCGGCAGGACGAGGGCAACCAGGCCTACTGGGACAGCTTCTGGGACGCCGAGCAGGTGTTCTACGGTCACGTGCTGGGTTTCAAGGGCCTGGAGCGCCGCGCGGTCGTGCTGGTGGTCAACGACCGCTACGCCCTCGAGCGGGCCCGGGAACGGTTGTACGTCGGGCTTTCCCGTGCCCGCGACGAACTCGTGGTGTGCGGCGACCCGGAGTTCATCACCGAACACGGCGGGGCGGATCTGGCCAGGCGGTTGGGCATCCGCGGCTGAACCGCTGAGCCGGAGGCCGGTGAGTGTCCGGGTGTAGAGTCAAAAATGCCTGCGGTGATTCCTCATTCGCGAGCCCGGTCAGGTGCCGGTGAGGCGAAGGACTGGAACATTGCGCGTCAGGCAATCGGCATCGTTCAGGCATCTGGCCCTCATTAGGCTTGCGGCACAGCCGTGACCGCCCCCCGCAGATCCAGAAGGACGGCAAGCCCGGTGCGGGTGTCGCTGGCGGGCGCACTCGGTGGCGAGATCGACGGAGCCTGGTGGCCCCGGACCGGCTCGATGGTCCGCGAACTACCCGACCTGGTCGAGGCGCTGTACCCGGCACTGGGCGAGGTCGTCGATATCAGTCTGAATTGGTCCGCCGGCTCGGTCACCCCGGTGCTGAGCACCATGGCTCCGGCGACGGCGGCCAGAATCGGTTGGAACGCACCGCGTCACCGGCTGATGTCGCTGGTGGGCAGCGGCGCGACCGCCCGGATTCTGGTGGTGCCGGCGGTGACGTCCGCCGCGCTGGCCGTGATGGTCCTGCGCCAGGCCGCGGCCCGGCATATCCCCGAGGTGGATTTCGGAACGCCGGCCTACGACGCCGCCGAGCGGGTCATCCGCGCAGCGCGCGCCGACAGCGCCGCCTGGATCGCCGAGCGAGCCGAACACAGTGTGGCCGGCTCGTCGGCGACTCCCGAAAACGTCTAGACCGCAGTCGATCCCGCGTCGCGAGAAGAACGCCGCCGCTGAGCCGGTCGTGCCGGACGCGCCTGCGGCGAACCCGATGAACCGCGGCGGCGCGGCTGTCCGCCGCCACCGTTGCCGCCGGAACGACGCGGTGCAGCAGCGCGCGGTGCAACCGGCTGCGGGGCGGCCGGCGCCTGATAGGGCGCCATCTCCCCGACCAGTGCCAGCACCGGGGCCGAGTCGGCGCTCACCTGCTGCGGGGCGGCACTGATACCGGCCTTGCGCAGCAATTCCTTGGTGTCCCTGCGCTGTTCGGGAAGCACGACGGTGACGACGTCGCCGTCACGGCCGGCCCGGGCGGTACGCCCGGAACGGTGCAGATAGGCCTTGTGCTCGGCCGGCGGGTCACAGTGCACGACCAGTTCGACGTCATCGACGTGGACGCCGCGGGCGGCGATATCGGTGGCCACCAGCACCCGTGCGGTGCCGGCGGTGAACGCCGCCAGGTTACGGTCGCGCGCGGGCTGGGACAGGTTGCCGTGCAGGTCGACTGACGGAATTCCTGCCTCGGTCAGCTGCTTGGCGAGCTTACGGGCCTGATGTTTGGTGCGCAGGAACAGGATTCGCCGTCCGGTGCCGGATGCCAGCGTCTGCACCAGCTTGCGCTTGGCCTCGGCGCCGTCGACATGGAAGACGTGGTGCGTCATCGCCGCGACGGGGGAGTTCTGGCTGTCGACGGAGTGCGACACCTCGTTGCGCAGGAACCGGTTGACCAGCTTGTCGACTCCGTTGTCCAGCGTCGCGGAGAACAGCAGTCGCTGCCCGCCCGCCGGGGTGGCGGCCAGGATCCGGGTGACGCCGGGCAGGAAGCCGAGGTCGGCCATGTGGTCGGCCTCGTCGATCACCGTGATCGCGACGTCATCGAGGGTGATCAGCCGTTGGCGCATCAGGTCCTCGAGACGGCCCGGGCAGGCGACGACGATGTCGACGCCGGCGCGCAGCGCCGACTCCTGGCGGCTCTGGGACACCCCGCCGAAGATCGTGGTGACCTTCAGGCCGTAGGCGCCGGCCAGCGGGGTCAGCGTCGCGGTGATCTGGGTGGCCAGCTCCCGGGTGGGGGCCAGCACCAGGCCGGCCGGCCGGCTGGGCCGGCGCTTGTGTCCGGCGAGCCGGGCCACCAGCGGGATGGCGAAGGCCAGCGTCTTACCGCTGCCGGTCTTGCCGCGGCCCAGGACGTCGCGTCCGGCCAGGGTGTCGGGCAGGGTTTCGACCTGGATCGGGAACGCGTTGGTGAGGCCGGCGGCGGTGAGCGCCTGCACCAGTGGTGCGGGCACGCCGAGGTCGGCGAAGGTGGGTTCGTTGTTCGTGGTTTCGTTGGTCATGGGGTGTGGTGCCTTTCAGGCATCAGCTGCGCCCGGGCACGCGACATCATCGAGTCGGAGGCCAAGCACAAGGGTGGCGAGATTGCCGGGAGGCAATATCGATCGCCGCGAGACGCGTTGCGCTGGGGCGCACTCATCAATCGAACTCAGCACTGCGGGCCCGTGCGGGCCGGTGCCGGTGGAATGAATGTTCCACGACGTGTCGGTGGCACCGAGTGCCTCCGACTTGAGACTGAGCCTAACACCCGCGACCGGGCAGTGCCGGGTGCGCTGCCTCACACCCCGGCCCCGGAGGGGGCGTTTTTGCTAGATCATCTTTGCTAAATCCGTCACCTGCAGGTCAGGCCGGTCTGTTCGGAATGGCCCCGGAATGTGATTATGATTTGGAGGTCAACGGTGACGTCTGACCCTTCGACAACTGCTGGAGTGAGTTTCGGTGAGCTTTTCCCGTCGTGCGCGGACGGCAACGGCCGTGGTCGTGATGTTGCTGGCGGGCGTGCTGGTCAGCGACGTTGCCGGGTTCCCCGGCTGCGCCGACGGCTGCAAGACGCCGAGTGCCACCGCGGCCGCGCCGGTGCAGCCGGCCAAGCCCAGGCCGCCGGTGCTCGGGGTGTCGCCGTTCGACGGCGCCGAGAAGGTCAACCCGCTGACCAAGCCGGTCGTGGACGTCATCGACGGCAAGATCACCGACGTCTCGCTGTATGACGACTGGGGTAACTCCGTCGAGGGCAAGCTGTCCGAGGACCGCACATCCTGGGAGCCCACCCAGCGGCTGAACTTCTCCCGCTACTACACCCTGTCGGTGAACAGCAAGAGCAGCAGTGGGGTGCCGCTGGCCCGGACCACCAACTTCCAGACCCTCGTTCCCAATAACTACGTGCAGCCCTATATCGAGGTGCAGGGCGGCTTCGCCCCCAACGAGAACGCGCGCTACGGCATCGGCACGATCGTCGTCGCACATTACGACGAGGCGATCGCCAACAAGGCGCTGGCCGAGAAGAACATGATCGTGCGCACCGACCCGCCGGTGCAGGGTTCCTGGTACTGGGTGAGCGACTCCGTCGCGCACTGGCGGCCCGAGAGCTATTACAAGGCGGGCACCCGGATCAGCGTGGAACTCAACATGTTCGGCCTCGAACTCGGCGAAGGCCTCTACGGTCAGGCCGATGCCAAGGCGAACCTGACCATCGGTGACGCCCATATCGCCATCGCCAACGACATCACCAAGCAGGTCAGCGTCTTCGAGAACGGCAAGCTGGTTCGAACCATGCCGACCTCGATGGGCCGTGGCGGCACGACGACCATCGGCGACAAGACGTTCGCCTGGTGGACTCCGCCGGGGGTCTACACCGTGCTCGACAAGGCCGACATCATCACCATGGATTCGGCTACCTACGGTGTGCCGGCCGGTTCCGCGGTCAGCTACAAGCGCAAGATCGGCTGGGCCACCCGGATCAGCACCGACGGTATCTATTTGCACCATCTCGACGACACCCTCTGGGCGCAGGGCAACACCAACCTTTCCAGCGGCTGCCTGAACCTCAACGGCGAGAACGCCAAGTGGTACTTCGACATGGTGCAGCCCGGCGACATCGTGGACGTCCGCTACACCGGTGGCCCGCCGCTGTCGCTGGCCCAGGGTGGGGATTGGTCGATCCCGTGGAGTGACTGGGTCAAGGGCAGTGCGCTGTCGCCCCAGCATGCGGAGACGCCGCCGCCGGCGGCAGTGGAGACGCTGACCGCCCCCGGTCCCTGACGACGCTGCGAGAGCCTGCCCGGCACACACCGACGGCCCACCTGCAGCCGTTTGGACTGCAGACTTCCCGGTTAAATGCGAGGATTCGCAAATCTCACGGGAGGTGTCGATGAACTTCATTCAGAATCACCTGATCGATCCGGCCAACCGGGTCCTCTATACCTACGTGCTGGTCTACCTGCTGGTCGCGGCCGGCGTCTACTTCACCGTCCGCACCCGGTTCGTGCAGTTCCGCTACTTCAAGCGGATGCTCGGCCAGTTGCGCAATTCCCGCAGCGGTGACGACGGCATCTCCTCCTTTCAGGCGTTCTGCGTCGGCCTGGCCTCCCGGGTCGGCACCGGCAATATCGCCGGTGTTGCGATCGCCCTGACGGTCGGCGGCCCGGGGGCGATCTTCTGGATGTGGGTGGTGGCGCTGATCGGTATGGCCACCGCACTGATCGAGGCCACCCTCGGCCAGATCTTCAAGGTCCGCGCGGCCGACGGCACCTTCCGTGGCGGCCCCGCCTTCTACATTCAGCGTGGCCTGGGTTCGCGGCCGGCCGGGATGCTGTTCGCCGTGCTACTGGTGTTCACCTTCGGCTTCGCCTTCAACATGGTGCAGGCCAACGCCATCGCCGACGTGCTGAACACCACCCACCAGATCGAACAGCACTACACCACAATCGGTCTGGTGCTGCTGGCCGCCCCGGTGCTGTTCGGTGGTGTGCGGCGGGTCGCCAAGGTCGCCGAGGTGGTGCTGCCGCTGATGGCGCTGGCCTACGTGACCCTGGCCCTGGTGATCGTGGCGCTGAACATCACCGCAGTGCCGGGGGTGCTGGCCCAGATCGTCGGCGGCGCATTCGGGTTCAGCGAGATGGCCGGCGGCTTCACCGGCGGTATCGCCGCGGCGATGCTCAACGGCGTCAAGCGCGGACTGTTCTCCAACGAGGCCGGTATGGGCAGCGCCCCCAACGTGGCCGCCACCGCCACCGTCTCGCACCCGATCAAGCAGGGTCTGATCCAGTCGCTGGGCGTTTTCGTCGACACCATCATCATCTGCACCGCGACGGCGTTCATCATCCTGGTGTCCGGTCCGGCGGTCTACGACCCGAGTGCCCCGGGCAAGATGGCCGGCGCCTCGCTGACCCAGGCGGCCGTCGCCGCCGGCCTCGGCAGTTGGACCACCTGGCTGATGACCGTGCTGGTGTTCGTGTTCGCCTTCTCCTCGGTGCTGGGCAACTACGTATACGCCGAGATCAACCTGTTCTTCCTCGGCGCGAAGTACCGGGCCATCAACGTCTTCCGGGTGCTGGTGCTCATCGCGATCGGGATCGGCGCCCTGGCCCGACTGGATGCGGTGTGGGGACTGGCCGACATCTCGATGGGATTGATGGCGATGGTCAACCTGGTGGCGATCGTGCTGCTGGGCCGCTGGGCCTTCGCCGCCCTGCGCGACTACAACAACCAGGTCACCGCCGGACTGGACCCGGTGTTCGTCGCCGACGAGGCCGGTCTGCCCGGCCACCTGGAGGGTGACATCTGGGTCCGTCCGAAGAAGGCGGCATCCGCCCGCACTGCTTAGATGGGGTGTGGACTTCCTACGCACCCCCGATGACCGGTTCGACGGACTGCAGGGCTACCCCTTCGCGCCGCACTACCTCGACGTCACCGCCGCCGGTGCGCCACCGCTGCGGATGCACTATCTCGACGAGGGTCCCCGCGACGGCGACCCGGTTCTGCTGCTGCACGGCGAGCCGACCTGGAGTTATCTGTACCGCACCATGATTGGTCCGCTGACCGACGCCGGGCACCGCGTGCTCGCGCCGGACCTGATCGGTTTCGGCCGCTCCGACAAGCCCACCCGGATCCAGGACTACACCTATCAGCGCCACGTCGACTGGGTGACCGCCTGGTTGACGGCGCTGGATCTGCGCAACATCACCGTCGTCGTCCAGGACTGGGGTTCGCTGATCGGCCTGCGGATCGCCGCCGAGCACCCCGACCGGTTCGCAAAGCTGTTCATCGCCAACGGTTTTCTGCCGATCGCCGACCGGCCCACCCCGCCGGCTTTCCGGATCTGGCGGGCATTCGCCAAGTACTCCCCGGCGCTGCCGTCGGGCTGGCTGGTGGACCGCGGAACCGTGTACAAGGTCCCCAAGGCCGTCCGGGCCGGCTATGACGCGCCCTTCCCGGGCAAGCGCTACCAGGCCGGTTCCCGCGCCTTCCCACAACTGGTGCCCACCGACCCCGGCGACCCGGCGATCCCGGCCAACCGGGCGGCCTGGGATGCGTTGGGCCGCTGGGACAAACCAGCGCTGTGCGTGTTCGGCGCCAACGATCCGATTCTGGGCAAGGCCGACGGCCCGCTGATCGCCCACATTCCGGGGGCCAAGGGCCAGCCACACGCCCGGATCAAGGCCGGACATTTCATCCAGGAGGACGCCGGACCCGAGTTGGCCCGTCGGCTGCTGGACTGGGAGGCCGCACTCTAGCGCGAGGCGACGTCCGGGATCCTCACGCCGAGGCGGCGGTTCCGGGCGGGCGGTGCGCCCGCTGTTGTTTGGCCAGGCCGAACGCGGCGATCGTCTCGACCAGTTGATTGAGATCGGCCGGCCGGCGAATACCCGTGCCGGGGTGCAGCATCCAGCAGCGAGAGCCGGTTGCGTCCCGCCCGCACCGAAGCCGCAGCGCGTGCACCGGCTCGCTGAACACCCGCATCCTCAGCGGGGGTTCGCCATCGCGCTGATGCAGGATCTCGGCCTGCAGGGCCACGCCGTCGGTGCGGCGCACCACCATCGCGGTCGGGCTCTTGGCGACCTCGATGGTTGCGGTTTGCGGAGCGCCGGCGGCACCGACCTGGATGACGTCATCCACCAGTGGAACGCTGAGCAGCACGATCCCGGTGTGCATCTCGTCGACCGCATCCGCGACGCGGGCATCCAGCCCGATCATCGGAAGGGGTCTCGCATCCGGGACGGGAGCAGGCCGGGGTTCCACCGGCCGGCCTGCACCCACGCCCGTAGCTGTGCCGCGTCGATGAGATCGCGGATCGGTCCGATGACGCGTGCGCTCCCGGTCGGGGTTCGGTCGGTCGTGCACGGCTGCAGTGCGGCGATCACCCCGGTCGAGGCCCGCGTTGCGCAGACGGGGGCCCCGAACAGGCAGGGGACCGACACCAGCACCCCGTGCGGGCACCGGCGGACCGCGCAGCGCAGGGTGTCGAGCACCTCCTCGGGCGGGAACTCATCCTGCTCGCTGCCGCACCCGGTGCATACCAGCACCGTGAACCCTGTCAGCGTTCCTCCCGGAAATCGACGTGCCGGCGGATCACCGGGTCGTACTTGCGCAGCACGATGCGGTCGGGATCGTTGCGGCGGTTCTTCTTGGTGACGTAGGTGTATCCGGTTCCCGCCGTCGATCGCAGCTTGATGACGGGCCGGATGTCGTTGCGCGCCATCAGATCCGCTGCCCGGATTGACGCAGTCGCGCCACCACCGACTCGATACCGTCGCGGTCGATGACTTTGATGCCCTTGGCGCTCACCCGAAGCCGGATCCGGCGGTTCTCCGAGGCCAGGTAGTAGGTCTTGATCTGGATGTTGGGGTTCCACCGCCGCCGGGTGCGCCGATGCGAGTGTGACACCGAGTTCCCGAAACCCGGTGCACGTCCGGTGACTTGACAGTGTGCGGACATCCCGGCCACCTCCTGAATCCTATTGAAAACGGTTTTCGACAAGCCGTGTCACGGACTGTACCCTCGGACAGGCATTAATGAAAATCATATTCAATAGGAGGTTGGGTGCGGACTCCAGTGCTGGTGGTGGCCGGGCAGGGCGACACGGACGGCGTGGTCACGGCCCTGCTGAGAGGGGCGGGAACCGTCGTCGTGCGGCACCGCTTCGACGGTCATGTGGTGCAACGCAGCGTGACGAGCCTGCGCGACCAGCTGCCCGTGACCACCGAGTCCGTGCTGGAACTGTGCCACGGCTGCATCGCCTGCACGATCCGCAACGACCTGCTCAAGCTGTTGCGTCACCTGCACCGGTGGAAGGGTGTCGAGCGGATCGTCGTGCACCTGGCGCCGTGGCTGGAACCCGAACCGATCTGCTGGGCGATCCAGCACGTTCGGGTCCGGCTCGGCCCGGGATTCATCGACGGCCCGGCGGCCCGCGACGTGCAGATCACCGGGGTGATCAGCTGCCTGGACTCCTGGCAGTGGCTGGAGCAGGCGCTCGGCGAGGACCAGTTGGACGACGGGCGCACCGTCGCCCAGGTCGCGGTGGGTCAGGCCGAGTTCGCCGACATCCTCATCGCCGGCCAACTCGACCAGCCCACCCTGGCGGTGCTGCGCCGGCTGGCGCCGCGGGCCTGGATCGTGCGCTCCGAGGACCATGTGGAGCAGGCTCTGGAGGCACTCGGTGCCGACGCTCGCCGCGGCCGCAGCGACGATCCGCTCGGTCCGCTGTTGGCCGGTCAGCCGCCGCTGGAGGTCGACGGCGGAGTCGGCATCGTCGAGTTCGATGCCGCCCGGCCCTTCCATCCGCAGCGCCTGCACGACGCCCTCGATGTCCTGCTGTCCGGTGTGGTGCGGGCACGAGGCCGGATCTGGCTGGCCAGCCACCCGGCCACGGTGATGTGTCTGGAGTCCGCAGGCGGCGGGTTGCGGGTCAGTTCGGGCGGGAAATGGCTTGCCGCGATGAGTGACTCGGAAGTCGCCTATGTGGGCAAGCAGCGGCGGGCGCTGGCCGGTCTGCTCTGGGACGGGCAGTTCGGCGACCGGCACACCTCGATCGTCGCGGTGATCTGCGGCGCCCGAGCCGACGACATCCACGCGGCACTGCACGCGGCCCTGCTCACCGACGACGAGATGGCCGATCCCCGGAAATGGTGCGACTACCCGGACCCGTTCGGCGACTGGCATGAGGAACCGTGCGCCGATTCCTCGCCCACCGAATTATCCACGCCAAGCGCCAACCCCCCGAAATCAGTTCCGCCGCAATCAAACCCAGGAGACGAGCAATGAAACCCGGCATCCATCCCGACTACCGGCCCGTGGTCTTCCAGGACGCGACCACCGGCGAGTGGTTCCTGACCCGGTCAACGGCGACATCGGCGCGGACCATGGACGTCGAAACCCTCGACGGGGTGCAGAGCTACCCCCTGGTGGTGGTCGAGGTCAGTGCCTCCTCGCACCCGTTCTGGACCGGGGAGCGCCGAATCCTCGACGCCGCCGGTCAGGTGGAGAAGTTCCACCGCCGCTACGGCCAGCGGTGAGCGGCTCGGCGGACTGGAAGAACGGGGCTGAAAGACAGCCCGCCTAGTTCATGTTCCAGGCTTCGCCGTAGGTGGTGACGCTGTCGCCGGTGCTGGAGATCAGTCGGGCGAAGGGGCGTAGCAGGACGCCGCCGGCGGCGCCGGTGACGGTGCCGTGGGCGTTG
>JBFYOR010000227.1:0-10617 GCA_041303695.1 Mycobacterium sp.
AAAAAATGGAAATCTCACTCCGCTCTCAGATGGCTGCCGGCGTGGCCCTCGCGGGTGCCGCGGCCATCGCGGTGACCCCGATCGTTGGGCCGGAAATGGTCGAGTCGCTGCGTCAGGTGACCGCCGACGTGCAGTTGACGTGGGTCAATCCGATTTCCGAACTCAGCACCAGCCTGAACCTCGGCACCAACTACCTGTTCGCCACGGATAGCGGGGCCTTCCCGTACCTGCAGGGCCAAGTGCTCGCGGTGATCCCGCAGGAGCCCAGTGTGCACCCCGCCTTGTACGTGATCGGTCAAGGTGCGACTGCGCCGCTGGGCTGGATTCCGCAACTGCTCGGCGGGTGGACCTACACGACCAAGATCTACGAGGACAGGGCTGGCACGCAACCTGCGCCCCCGCCCTTCGACACGGTGACGACGACGGCCATCGGCGGGTTCCCGTTGGCCTCCGCGCTGGCCACCAACCTGTCGGGCTATATCGACGCCGCCACCCTGGGGCTGTCCGGATTGGTCAGCGGTGTGGGTGCTGCGGCGTTCGCCATTCCGTTGGCCGCGGTCCAGATCGTCGCCGACCTGATCGGCGGCGAGACGCCGGACTTCCCGGCCATCCTCGACGAGATCGTCACTCCGATCACTGACGGCCTCGAGACGGCTGTGGCCGCCGCGACGTACCTCCTCACGACCATCACCACAAGGATCACCACCGCGCTGCCCCTGCTGCCCGCCGTCGGGGTGGCACTCGTTCAACAGGCCATTGGTAGCGCTGTTCACCTGGCCACCGGGCTGGCGACGACATTCGGCGATGCGATCGGGGACCTGCCGGACGTCGAGCTCGCCTTCGACACGGTGGTGACGGGTCTGCTCGGGCCGACCGGATTCGTCGGGGACCTGGTCGAGCTGACCGTCGGCCGCGGTGTCGCGACCGGGGACAGCGCCACTCCGTTCATCCCGAGCCTGCGGAGCGTGGTGTCCGGCGTGACCGGCGGAACCAGCCAGGTCATCGTCAACCCCACGGTTCCCTCGGCGCTGGCTGGCGCATCCGTCAGTTCGGCATCCGCTGAGCCGGCGGTCGACCCCGATGCCTCGATCGCCCGGGTTGCCGTCAAGGAGGACAACACCGTCAGCTCGGTTAGGGCCGCCGCAGATGGCGAGACCCTCAGCGGTAGCGAGACCCTCAGCGGTGGCAACACCCTCCGCGGTGGTGACACTCTCCGCGGTGGTGACACTCTGCGCGGCGGCAACACCGTTACGGCGACCGATGGTTCGGATGAGCCGGCTGCCAAGCCGGCCGCCAAGCAGCGCGCCTCGCGCAGCGCCCGCCGATGACGTACCGACGCTGAGCCTGGTCCGGAGTCGGTGTAGGGGGTTGGTATGAAACGTGTGATGACGCCGCTGATCGGAGCCGTGGTCGCCGCGGTGGCCTTGGCCGGCGCGGCGAGCGCCATTCCGGAGCAAGGCACACCCGAATTCGACACCTATATGCAGGCTCTGCAACGCAACGGATACAACCTCAACCCGGACACCGCCTGGCGGGTCGCTCACCAGGCATGTGTAGGCGGAATACCGGGGTACATCGGATTGGAACTGGCCGCGCAGGGGGTTATCGGTCCCGGCGCGCAACAGCGGGTGATGAATGTGGCGATGCAGTACGCCTGCCCGGTTCAGTAGTCGCACGCACTCAGCGCTGAGCCCAGCGGTTGTGCGACACCCACGGTGACGCGTCCGCAGCGATCGACCAGGCCAACTCCGCGGGGACGTCGATCACCTGGTACTGCTTGACGCCGGCCGCGGTCGCGGCGACCAGCGTCGCCAACCCGGCCCGCCGCTGCGGCCAGCTCTGACGCACCGTCCAGCCGATGATGCCGGTTCCGGCGATGCAGTCGCGCCGCCGCTCCAGGCTGCCGGACCGGGCGACCAGCCAACCCCCCGAGACCCGATGCCCGAGCGAGCGGGACCGGTCGAAGGCCAGCAACGCGCAGCACACTGTCAGACCTGCCCACGCCACCCACGCCCACGCCGGGACCCCGACCACAAGGCCGGCGAGAGCCAGCACCGCAGGGATCATCAGGGCCCGCGTCCAGCGCCGCCGCGTCGCCGCGGGTCCGTGCCCGCGCAGCGGGCCGGTCGCCGCGTCGGGATTGGCGATCAGGTCGGCGAGCACCGTCTGCGCGGTGGCCGCCGGGCACGGCGGCAACAGCAGGGACGATTCGCCTGCTCCGTTGACGCCGGTCATCACCGCGTCCAGCCGGGCGCCGCCGAAGGCCCGCACCAGCAGCGCTTCCCGCAGCGTTCCGCCGCGCAGCCGCCGCATATCGAAGGTGCTCTCGCGGACCCTCAGCAGGCCGTGTTCAAGGTGCAGCAACTCGGCATCGCGGCGCAGCAGAAGGTTTCCGTAGGTCACCAGTGAGCGCAGTACCGACAACACCACCGAGGCCAGCACCACGACGATCGCTGCGGCGGTGGCCGTGGCGACGGTTCCGAACTGCTGCGCGATATCCAGGCCCGACTGCGTCAACGGTGAATTACGCAGCGCGCCAGCGGCTCCCGCCTGATAGGCGATGCCCACGGCAGCCAGGATCATGGCCAGCCCGGTGAGGTTCAGTGGGCTGTAACTCAACCAGGACGGGTGCCAGCGTGCCAGTACCCGACCGGGTGTTCCGGCCTGTTCCGGAGCAGCCAGTGAGTCGGCCAACAGGATGGCCCGCAGCCGCGGCACCTGTTCGGCGGCAACGGCATCGAGAGCGAACTCGTTGGTGCCGCCGGCCTCCTGCCCGGTGCCCACTCGCAGCACGGTCAGGCCGAGGAGTCGATGCAGCAGCCGGGCGTCGGTGGACACCGAGCGGATCCGGTTGCGTGGCAGCGACAGCACCTTGCGTTGCAGCATCCCGCTGCGCAGCTGGATCTCGTCGGGGCCGATGCGGTAGGCGGTGGTGAACCACCTCAGTACGCCGATGGCGACGGTCAGCACCAGCACCAGGATCACCCACCACGGGTTGCCGGTCGCCGACCCGAACAGCAGCGAGCCGATCACCAAGGGAAGCTGGCGGAGCATCTCGTGCACCGGGTGCACCAGCAGCATGCGCGGGCTCAGGCGCTGCCAGAGCACCGGGATACTTGCGCCGGTAGGCGAACTCACGTGGCGTCCTGCGCGCCGATCGCGGCGATATCGGTCAGCTGCGCCACTACCCGGTCGGCAACCTCGGAGTCCAGAGCCACGATGCGCACCGCTCCTGCCGACGAGGCCGTCGTCACCGTCACGTTGGCCAGCCCGAACAACCGGTCCAGCGGCCCGCGATAGGTGTCGACGGTCTGCACCCGTGAGATGGGCACGATGCGACGTTCCTGGGTGATCCAGCCGGTGCGGGTGTACACCGCCGGTGGCCCGGATGCCGGGGAGATCTCCCAGCGGTGCACCCGGTAGCGCCACAGCGGGGCGACCACCACGAACGCGACGATCCCCAGCACCGTCAGCGCCGCGACGGTCGCATGCAGCCACACCACCCTGCCGTCCACCGCGAACCAGACCACCTGGGCCAGGATGAACATCAGGAACGGGATGCCCGCACTGATGGCCCACACCAGCGGCGCCTTACGGCTCGGCGGGTTTGCGGGATCCACCAACGTCACGCGTGCCGGGGATGATGCCGTCATGGGTCGGGCATCGTGGATGTCGGCAAGCCGGCCGGGGTGGGTCTGGCCGTCCCGATCCCGAGATCCTCGAGTACCGCCTGGGCGGCCCGGCGACCACTCACCAACGCTCCCTGGATGGACGACGTGTCGCGGTGGTCCCCGGCGACGTAGACACCGTGGGCCGTGCGGACCGGACGCTGCATGTCGAAGGGCACCGACATCGCCGGCAGCGCGTAGGGGATCGGATAACTCGCGATCAGCTCCCAGTCCTTCGTCGGTACGCCGTACAGCCAGGACAGGTGTTCGGCCACGGCGCTCTCCTGCGCAGGGGTGTCCCACACGCCGAGCGCCGACGCCGCGACCAGCGCGCTGCCGGGCGGGGCGTAGTCGGGTGCGGCATGAGACAGCACGACGGTGTTGACCAGTGGCCCACGGCCAGAGCCGTCGAGGATGAGCACAGCCTCGCCGTCGGCGAGTTCCTCCGGTGCGCAGGTCGGCCGGTAGTACCAGGTCGTGACCGAACGCGCCGCGGGTGCATGGACATCCGCGACTAGGCGTGCGGCAGTCGTCGGATCGGTCGCGACGATGACGGCTTCGGAGGAGTGCGCGTCACCGCCGATGACATCAACCCCGCGTGCGGTGACCGACCCGACCTGATGGTCGAGTCGCACGTCGAGTCCGGTGGCGAGCTGCTCGGGAATGCGCTGCATGCCCAGTGCCGGAACGCTGGGGGTGCCTCGGACGAAGGATCTCAGCAGGACGTCGAGGAAGCGCCGCGATGTCGCGAGGTCGGACTCCAGGAAGACCCCGGCCAGAAACGGGCGAAGCACCCTTTTCATCAGCGTGCGGTCCGCGCCGGCCCGCTTCAGTGCCTCTTCGGTCGTGACGTCAGGGGCGCGACGCAGGGATGCCGGGGACCGGATGGCGCAGGAGGCGGCGTAGGCGCCGAAGCGGGCGATCGACAGCGGTGAGCCGATGCGCGCCAGCAGCGACGGGACGGCCCACGAGGGCTGCCGTCGTGGATCCGCGACCCGCGCGACCCGGCGGCGCCCACCCTGGCCGATCACGATGCGTGCACCCGCGATGAACGGCTTCAGGTCAAGGGCGCCGTGGTCAAGGACGCGAGCACCCTCGGGGTAGGCCGGGTTGTACAGCTGGAAGCCCCGATCTAGGCGGTAACCGTCGACGACATCGGTGCGTACCCGGCCACCCACGGCGTCGGCCCCCTCGAGCACCGTGACGGTGACGCCGTTCCGGGTGAGGTGCCGCGCGGCAGCCAGACCGCTGAGTCCGGCTCCCACGATCACGACCGCCATGGCTTCACGGTAGTCGGCTGGGGATGGGGGTGTGGTGCTGCTCAGTCCGAATGGGAGACGGCGCGGCCGACGATCAGGGGATCGGGTTGACCGACCGCTGCGTAGTCCTTGTCGTCGTAGTCGAATTTGTTCAGGACATGGCGCATCGCGTTGACGCGGGCCCGCTTCTTGTCATTGCTCTTGATCACCGTCCACGGCGCGACCTCGGTATCGGTCCAGCTGAACATGTCCTCTTTGGCCGAGGTGTAGTCGTCCCACTTATCCAGCGAGGCCAGATCGGTCGGTGAGAGCTTCCACTGCCTTACCGGATCGACGTGCCGAATCGTGAAGCGTGTGCGCTGTTCCGATGGCGACACCGAGAACCACAACTTGGTCAGGCTGATGCCGTCGTTGACGAGCATCTGCTCGAAAAGCGGAGCCTGCCGAACGAATTCCGCGTGCTGTTTGGGCGTGCAGTAGCCCATCACCCGCTCGACTCCGGCCCGGTTGTACCAGGACCGGTCGAACAGCACGATTTCACCCGCCGACGGCAGGTGATTGACGTAGCGCTGGAAGTACCACTGGGTGCTTTCCTTCTCGGTCGGCTTCTCCAATGCCACCACGCGCGCCCCGCGGGGGTTGAGGTGCTCCATGAACCGCTTGATGGTGCCGCCCTTGCCCGCGGCGTCGCGACCCTCGAACACCACGACATGCCGGAGGCCGTTGGCCTTGGTCCAGTTCTGCAGCTTCAGCAACTCCACTTGCAGGATGTGCTTCTGCTCTTCATAGTCCGGTCGCGCCATCCGGTCGTCGTAGGGATAGTTCTCCCGCCAGGTGTCGACCGGGGCGCCGGTGGGATCGAGCAGGATCGGGTCGTCGTCTTCATCATCGACGACGGTGTAGCCATCCAGGTGTATCTGCACGGGCGGAAGTTAACCCTGTTCGGCGACGATTGGGTAGCGGAAAGGTGAACGGAATGTGGAACCGATCGCGTGCCGGCCGCCGCGTCGCACCGGCGCAGGGCGCCCCCTGACGCAAGGTCCGGACGTCGAGCGCCGTAGCTTCTGAACAATGGCAGGTATCGACGACACGCGTGACGGTGCCGAACAACGTCCGGTTGTCGTCGGTATCGACGGCTCGGACACCGCGCTCGGCGGTGTCCGGTGGGCCGCGGACTTCGCCGCCAGCCGTGGGCTTCCGCTGACGCTGCTGCATGCGATCCCCCGGCTGGACTGGCATTTCGCCGGCGCCGATCAACCCGCCGAACTCGAGCCCGGCAGTGCCGGCGACGCGGTGCTGGCCGCGGCCGCGACGGCTGTTCGCACGACGCATCCCGATCTGGCCATCCGCACCGCGGCGGTCAAGGGTGCGGTCGCGACCGTTCTGGCGGAGGCTTCGCAATCAGCCCGGCTTCTGGTGGTGGGCGCCGGCGCGGCGGAGCATCGCGCGCTGGGCGCACACGCGGTGAAGATCGCCCACCGGACGCACTGCCCGCTGGTGGTCTGGCGCAAGCCGGTCGCCAGGCGCACCGGTAAGCCCCTGCCGGTCGTCGTCGGTGTGGACGAGTCTGATCACTCGACCCGTGCGCTGGCAGAAGCGTTCGACGTGGCCGCCCTGGCGCACGCACCGCTGAGCGTCGTGCACATGTGGGAGATCACCGCGGCGGTCGGGATGGGCGATCTCGGCGGCCAGGGACCCATGGACTGGGAACTGCTCGAGGTGTTGCAGTCCCGGCAGCGCCAGCGGATGGACGAGTTGGTCGAACCGTTCGCCCGCAACTACCGGAATGCTCACGTGACCAAGGTCTTTCAGGACATCAGCCCGGCAAAGGGGCTGACCGATCTGTCCCGGGAGGCGCAGCTGGTGGTGGTCGGCAGTCACGGTCGCGGCACGCTCGCCGACTCGATCCTCGGCTCAGTCAGCCAGAGCGTGATCCATCACGCCGAATGCCCGGTGCTGATCGTTCGGTAGCCGGCTCAGCCGGGTGATCGGTGCAAAATCCGTCACGAGATGTTCGACGAGGACATGATCCCGCCGATCAGGCCGGTGGCGAAGAGAAGCACGACGATCGCCAGGAACACCGTCCCGATGATGCCCAGGATGAATCCCGCCTGGGCCTGGCCCCGGCCGCCCAGCTGTCCGCCGGAGGCGTCGATCTCGGTCATGGACTTGCGGCCCAACCAGATCGCGAAGGGTGAGGCGAAGCCGCACACCGCCAGGCCGACGATGCCGAGCACCATGGCGGTTGTCGACTGCGGATGCGAGGGTGGCGGCCCGTATCGCGGCGGCGGATAGCCCGGATACGGCGGCGGCGGGTAGTACCCGGCCGGACCCGGGTAGCCGACTGGCGGTGCGGGGGGCTGGTTCGGGTCGAACGGCGGCTGGTTGCCCCAGGGGTTGGTCATGGGCGAAAGTCTGGCAGCTATCTGTTGGGGCGAGCGGCTATTCGACTCAATGTCGGCGGGTGTCAGCGACCCATCTCGATCGCCGCAACCCGGGCGTCCGCGGCCGGTCCGCACAGGGGCGTCAACTCGAATCCGGACGCGACCCGATCGGCTATCCGCTGGGTGAGGTCACCGGAGTCGAGATAGGTCTGAAGGCTCAGCCCCGGGCACTGAGTTCCCGAAGCGACTTCTTTATGGCTGGCCAAGGTGTCGATTCCGATCCCAAACTGCTTGGTAGCCCAGGCGCACACCAGTGCCGCTCCGTTGAGTTGCGCCTCACTGACATTCTCGACGTCGAAATTTCCCTCGCACAGGACCAGGAAGTGGCCGGTCGTGTCGTAGTCGGTGGCGGTGTCGCCGGCGATCGCGGTATCGCGGAGCGCGAAAATATTTCCCCTGCGGTCGACGGCGGCGTGATAGGCGATGTCGACCCAGCCCCTGTCGTCCTGGTGGAAACGCTGATGTTGCTGCAGCCGAGCGACGATCTCTCGGTTGTCGGGCAGTGCCACCGCGGAGTGATGAATGGTCATCCGGGTGATGGTGTGCGGCCGGCCGCCGGGCAGCGCGGGGCGGGCGCCCCAGGCGTCACGGCACAACCTCACGCCAGATGCGAGCGGCGACGAGGGCTCTGCCTTGGACGTTGGGGAGCATCCGCCGAGCGCTGATGTCAGTCCTGCGCCACCGGCGATCGCCAGGAGCCGACGCCTGCTGAGAGGGCTCGCGCCGCCCGACAGGTCCTCGGAGTTTCCTTTGGAGTTGGCCACACGAACACCATAGGAGGCCCGGACAGCCGATGTAACAAGAGATACCGCCCCGGCGAAGAGGTTCATAGCGAGATTCCCGAACGGGGCAAACCGCCGAGTTCAGTCTCTTACGCTGAACTGATTCCATCTGAAACGGAGATGAGATCCCCCATGAAGACCCGGCCACAGTTCTACGGAGCGATCGGCGCGTTCGCACTCGCGGTTGCCGCCATTCCGCTGACCGCACTCGTCTCTCCCGCGGTGAGCAACGCCCAGGAAAACTGCGAGTACAACTTCTTCTACAACACTGTGACCAACCAGTGCCAGTACTGCGAGACCCCCGTCATGTACTGGAACTCCGACCTGAACCAGTGCCTGGTTGTCGATCCCACCCCGTACGTCGATCCGATTCTCGGACCGGCCGGCCCCATAGGTGTGGGGCCGAACCCGGTTGTCGGGCCGGTCGGGCCGGTCGGAGTGGGTGGTGTTGGTCCGGTGGTCGGGCCTGTCGGGCCCGCCGGAGTCGGCGGTGTTGGTCCGGTGGTGGGACCGGTCGGGCCGTTTGGCGTCGGCCGGTAGCAGCGAGCCTCGTACGGTGGGCGGCGTCACCGCCGTCCACCGACTACTTGCGGCCGCTGCGCTTCAGCAGGTAATCAAGCCAACGAACGTCGAGCAACATGAGTCCTACGGTAGGCGCCGATCTTAAGGCGAACGGCCTCCACAGCTAACGTGTCGCTAAGAAGTCTTGCCAGGAAGCCTTTAGGCTCAGGCGGTCTGGCTGTCGAGGAAGTCGTCGATCATCGCCCAGGTTGTGGCCGGCGCGGAACGGCCGGTCAGGACTCCGAGGTGTCCGCCGGGGGCTTCGGCAAGCCGGACATCGGGGGAGTTCGGCACCAGGTCGCCGACATGATGGGCGACCTCGACGGGCACCAGCACGTCGGATGTGCCGGCGATGTTCATCACCGGCACCCGCACGTCGGCCAGGTCGACCAGCTTGTTCGGGCCCTGAATCTTGCCGTCCGCCAGTTCGTTCTGCTGGACCAGTCGCTGATAGACCTGCAGTGTGGCGCGACCGGGATAGGCGAGCATGCTGTTCATCAACCCGTCGACGGCCTCGACCTGAGCCAGGAACTCCCGATCGTCACGATGCTTGAGCAGGGTGATCGGCTTCTTCAGATAGACCGTCAGCGAGGTCGCCTTGAACGCGGGCCCGACGATCTGGGCCGGCAGGCCGCCGAGCACCTTCAGGGCGCCGCCGATGATCCGTCCGCCGGTGTACTTGCCGGCGGTGCGTAATGGGGCAATCATCCGGTGCTTGCTGAGATCGAACGGGCTGGCGACCATGGTGACGGACTTGATCGGCAGGTCGCTGTAGGCGGCGGTGGTCAGGATCGCGATCAGACCGCCCAGGCACCATCCGACAAGATGCACTGGCGCGCCGCCGGCATCGGCGGACACCTTCTTGATCGCATTCGGAATCACATCGGAGACCCAGAACTCGATGCCGAGGTCACGGTCGGCCAGGCCCATCTCGCCGTAATCCACGAGGTACGTCGGTCGACCGCCGGCCAGTAGATGCTCGGTGAGCGAATTTCCCCGCCGCAGGTCGAAGCATGCCGACTGCGAACCCAACGGCGGTACGAGCAGGACCGGATCCCCGCGTAGTGCCCCGTTGACGGGAAGGTAGCGGTGCAGGGTGGACTTGTGACCCTCGTCGATCACCTCCGACGGCATCCGGGTGGTGTCGGCAATGCCGCCCTTGACCAGGAAGTCGAACAGGTTCGACACCGCGCGGCGGCGTTGCTCGGGCGTCCGGTTCTTAAACGTCACGTCCATATGCCGAGGATAAGGCCCGTGCGCACCCCCCGGACCGGCTTTGCCGGCTCCGACTGCGTCAGTGCATCACGTTTCGAGCGTGGGCGACGGGAAGATCATGAGCGGCCAACAGACCCGGGGCGGCGGCGCAGACGGCAGCGATCGCGTTGACCGCGCGCGCGGCGGTCGAGATGACGCCGGCCTCGTTGTGGTCGACGCCGTCGAGGCCCAGGTGGGTGTTGATCTCCACTCCGGGATCGCCGCGGACCACGACCCGATGCACCCCGGGCCGGCCGTCGGGAGGGTAGGGCCAGTCCGGTGCGGCTGCGGCGGTCAACCGGTTGACGTGCTCGACGGTGATGACCGGTTCGCCACCGCGCAGGCCCTCCACGGCGAAACGAACCGCGGCAACACGCCCCGGGGCGACGCTCATCATCGTGGCGTCGATCGGCTCCGGTGTCACCCAGCTTTCGTGGCTCTCGCGGACGTCGTCGAGGCGCACGCCGAGTATCTCGGCCAGCGACCGGACCTGGCCGCCCCACAGCGAGGACAGCACCCCGGGGGCGAAGATGATCGGCGTGTGATCGGGCTCGGTGCCGAAACCGAAACTCGCGCCGGTGAATTCGGCGTCGTCATAGCTACCGTAGTCACAGATCTCCGACACTGTGACCGAGCGGGCCCGACCGGC
>JBFYOR010000228.1:0-3541 GCA_041303695.1 Mycobacterium sp.
ATCATTGGGAGGGACTGTCCACCACCGCGGTTGCCGACGGCGACGAGTGGGTGATCACCGGTTCCAAGATCGTGGTGAGCGCCGCCCCGTTGGCCACCCACCTGGTGATCGCCGCCCGCACGGCCGGAAAACCCGGTGACGCACAGGGCATTTCACTGTTCCTGACCACGTTCGACGCCGACACGCCCGGTCTGCAGATGCACGGCTACCGGACCATCGACGACCGCCGCGCCGCCGATATCGTCTTCGACGGTCTTCGACTGCCCGCCGAGGCGCTACTGGTCCGGGACGGCTGGCCGTCGCTGACCCGGGCCCGCGACGAGGGGGCGGCCGCGGTGTGCGCCGAAGCGGTCGGCGCCATGCGCACCGTGCTGGACGCCACCGTCGACTACTGCAAGCAGCGCCAGCAGTTCGGCCAGCCGATCGGCGGTTTCCAGGTGCTGCAGCACCGGATGGTCGACATGCACATGGAACTCGAGCAGGCGGTGTCGGCGGCGTACCTGGCGGTCCTGAACCTCGACGCCGAACCCGACGTGCGGGCCCGGGCGGTCTCAGCCGCCAAGGCCACCGTGGGCCGGGCGGCGCGGTTCGTCGGACAGAACGCCGTGCAACTGCACGGCGGCATGGGCATGACCGAGGAACTGGCGATCGGGCACTACTTCAAGCGGCTCACCGCCATCCAGTACGAGTTCGGCTCAACCGATTTCCACCGGACCCGCTACGCGCGAGTGACCGGTTCAGGAATGCGGAACACCGGGCTCCCCGCCGTTCGTTGAACGAGGACAATCCAGGACAGGGAGTTGTCATGCTGAACAAGATCACCGGGGCGCTCGGCCAGGTTGCCGAGGCGGCCGGAACCATCGTCGGCATCCGGCACGGCACCGAGGAACCGGCCTTCACGGTCGAGCGTCGGGTCGGCGATGTCGAGATCCGGCGCTACGGGTCGCGGATCGCCGCGGAGACCACCATCGACGCCGACGAGGAACCCGCCCGCAACGAGGGATTCCGGCGGCTGGCCCGCTACATCTTCGGCGGCAACAAGAGCAAGACCAAGATCGCCATGACGGCCCCGGTGGCCCAGCAGCAGAGCGAGAAGATCGCCATGACCGCACCCGTCGCCGCCCAGCGCGGGGCCGCCGGTCAGTGGGTGATCCGATTCTTCATGCCCTCGGAGTACACGCTGGATACCCTGCCGACCCCCGGCGACGAGCGGGTGCGACTGGTCAACGTTCCCGCCGAACGGGTGGCGGTGCTGCAGTTCTCCGGGCTTCCCAGTCCCGAGTCGGTCGCAACGCACACCGAGGAGTTGCTCGCGACGCTGCGCGCCAACTCCGTTGATTTCCAGGCAGACCCGGTCGGCTGGTTCTACGACCCGCCGTGGACGATTCCGTTCCGGCGCCGTAACGAGGTCGCGGTGAGCCTGGGGGCCGCCGACTAAGCCGTAGAATCGCGGCCCATGACCGAGGCAGCGTCCGGACCAGCGGGGGCACCGGCCCCGGGCGGCGAGATGGCTCCGCTGGACATGGTCGGCTCCGGTGTCCTGCCGCCCGTCGAGGCCCGGGTGCGCCGGCTCTTCCGAGTGCTTGAGCGGCTGGCGCCGGGTGTGGGCTCGCGGTGGGCAGTCGAGCTGTGGTGCACCCCCCCGGTTCTCGAGTCGAGTCTGCGTATGCCGCCGGGTGTGTCACCGGGGAGGCCGGTGGAAGCCTTCTGGGACGGGCATCGGGTCGCCGGTGAGGAATGGGGCGAGGGGCCGCCGGTCTATCTGGTGCACGGTTGGGGCGGCCAGCGCGCGCATCTGGCGGTGTTCGTCAAGCCGCTGGTGCAGGCGGGGTACCGGGTCATCACATTCGACCTGCCCAGCCACAACGAATCGGATCCGGGTGCGCTGGCGCCCGGGCGCACCACCGCCATCGAGTGCGCCGACGCGATCGCCGCCATGATCGAGGCCCACGGGCCGGCGCACGCGGTCGTCGCCCACTCCCTGGGAGCGAACGCGACCGTACTGGCGGCGGCACAGGGCGCGCCGGTGGGGCGCTTAGTATTCCTGGCGCCCATGGGCGAATTCCCGCTCTACCTGGACCTCTTCGCCGCACGCCATGGGTTCGGCCGCCGGATCCGGTCAGGCCTGCACCGTCGTCTCGAGACCCGGATCGGGATGCCGTTGCAGGAGACGAATATGACCCGGGCCGGCCACCGAGCCAACTATCCGCCGCTGCTTCTCATCCACGACCCCGACGACCCGGACAGCCCCCATGCCGCCAGTGAACGTGTGGCCACAGCCTGGCCAGGGGCAGTCCTGGTGACCACGCGGGGCCTCGGCCGGTTAGCGCACTACCGAATCCTGCGCCACCGCCCGGCGATTAACGCCGGACTGGAATTCATCGGCCCAGCACCTGCCTCGGACTAAGGCGGCGGCGCGGCGACCGGCGGCCGCTGTTGCGGCGCCGATGCGGGCTCGACCGAGTTCATCGGCCGCTGGGCGAGCAGCAACAGGGCGTCGCCCATCGTGACGTCCTCGGTGCGGACCGCCTGCCAGATATCCCGGAGATAACCCAGGGTGCGCCGCTCCGGGGGCGTCTGAGTCGTACCGGGCGGCAGGTTGTCGGGGCTCGGCAGGTGCGCGACACCCTCGGACTGTGCGACGGGCACCACCACCGGTACCTGCTCCGGGGCCGCCGCCAGGTCGGCGACAACCGGCACCGCCGGATCTGTGGGAACCGCCTCTTCGGCCGCCGCCACCGGAGCGGACAGCACCGCCAGCGCGATACCGAACAGCACTGCAACCGAGCGTCTAGCGACCACCGTTTCACCTCCGCGACGAGCAAGGCCTGCACCCGGTCAATCCGATGCAGCCCCGGATTCGTTACAGCGGCCGCTGCCGGGGACAATGCTGGGATGCGACGAGTCCTGGTTACGGCAGCCCTGGCGGTGGCGTTACCGGCGGTAGCCAACGCAGCCCCCGACCCGGGCGTGCCCCCGGTCAGCGCCCAGGCCGCCGAGGCCGGACTGATCGATGTGCGCACAGTGGTTCCCGACGCCATCGTCGACCTGCGCTACGCCACCGCCAACAACTTCCTCGGCGTGCCCCTGTATCCGCCCGATGCCCGCTGCCTGGTGCACGAGTCGATGGGGCCGGGGCTGGCCACGGCCGCGGCCGCGCTGCGGCCCAAGGGCATGACGCTGGTGTTCTGGGACTGCTACCGGCCGCATGACGTGCAGGTGCAGATGTTCGAGGCGGTGCCGAACCCGGCCTGGGTGGCCCGGCCCACCGAGTTCGCCCGCAGCCACGAGGCCGGCCGCTCGGTGGATGTGACCATGGCCGCCGGCGGTGCGCTGGTGGACATGGGCACCGACTTCGACAGTTTCACTTCCTTGGCGGAGGCGTACGCCACCAACGGCGTCAGTTCCGCGCAACAGGCCAACCGGGCGGTGCTGCGCAACGCGATGGCCAAGGGCGGAATCGCCGCCTACTCCGGTGAGTGGTGGCACTTCGACGGACCCGGCGCCGGTCAGCCCCGCGCCATCCTGGACGTGCCGGTCA
>JBFYOR010000229.1:0-3331 GCA_041303695.1 Mycobacterium sp.
GCGGTATCCGTCATAGAACCACTGTGACACGACTTCGGCGCGCTCGCCGTCGCTCAGCGCAGGAAAGCGCGCCGAAACGGGGGCCCGGGTCTAGACCTCGACCCAGTCCAGCGTCCGCTGGACTGCCTTGCGCCACCCGGCGTAGCCCTTGGCGCGCTGCTCCTCGCTCCACGACGGCCGCCAGCGGCGGTCCTCGTGCCAGTTGGCGCGAAGGTCCTCCGGGTCGCTCCAGAATCCGACGGCCAGCCCGGCCGCATAGGCCGCCCCGAGGGCGGTGGTCTCCGGAACCTTCGGACGCACCACGTCCACGCCGAGCACGTCGGCCTGGATCTGCATGCACAACTCGTTGAGGGTGACGCCGCCGTCGACCTTGAGCACCTCGAGTTTCACTCCGGAGTCGGCGGCCATCGCGTCGACGACGTCCCGGCTCTGGTAGCAGATCGCCTCGAGCGTCGCGCGGGCGACGTGGGCGTTGGTGTTGAACCTCGACAGACCGACGATTGCGCCGCGGGCGTCGGAACGCCAGTACGGCGCAAACAGCCCGGAGAACGCCGGAACGAAGTACACCCCGCCGTTGTCCTCCACCTGCCGGGCGAGCGTCTCGCTGTCGGATGCCCCGCTGATGATTCCCAGTTGGTCACGCAGCCACTGCACCGCCGAGCCGGTCACCGCGATCGAACCCTCCAGGGCATAAACGGGTTTCGCGTCACCGAACTGGTAGCACACCGTGGTGAGCAGTCCGTTCTCACTACGGACGATCTTCTCGCCGGTATTGAGCAACAGGAAGTTCCCGGTGCCGTAGGTGTTCTTGGCCTCCCCGGGCTTCAGGCACACCTGGCCCACCATCGCCGCCTGCTGGTCACCGAGACTGGCGGTCAGCGGCACCTCGCCGTCGACGGGTCCATCGGGATGGCTCATCCCGTACGGCTCAGGGGAGGACGACGGCCGGATCGCGGGGAGCATCGCACGCGGAATCCCGAAGAACGACAACAGTTCGTCATCCCAGTCCAGCGTCTCCAGATCCATCAGCATGGTGCGACTGGCGTTGGTGACGTCGGTGATGTGGACACCCCCGAGCGCGCCCCCGGTGAGGTTCCACAGCACCCAGGTGTCCGGCGTACCGAACAGGGCCTCACCGCGTTCGGCATCGGCCCGCAGTCCGTCGACGTTCTCCAGCAGCCACTGCAGCTTTCCGCCGGAGAAGTAGGTGGCCGGCGGCAGACCGGCCTTGCGGCGGATCACGTCGCCACGGCCGTCGCGGTCAAGGGCGGCGGCGATATGGTCGGTACGGGTGTCCTGCCAGACGATCGCGTTGTAGTAGGGCCGGCCGGTCCTGCGGTTCCACACCAGGGTGGTCTCACGCTGATTGGTGATGCCCAGTGCGGCCAGGTCGGTGGCCGAGAGCCTGGTGGCGTTCAGCGCCGACATCACCACACTCTGGGTACGTTCCCAGATCTCCACCGGATTGTGCTCGACCCAACCCGCCCTGGGCAGGATCTGCTGGTGCTCGAGCTGGTGGCGGCCGACCTCGATACCGTTGTGATCGAAGATCATGCATCGGGTGCTGGTGGTGCCCTGGTCTATCGAGGCGACGAAGTCGGCCAACGGTGCTCCTTGAAGAATCGGCGCGGTTCGGACTGTGCTGGGAGTCTGCCACCGTCCATGATGGCTCGTATGGAGTCTGTAATTTCCGGTTCCGGTGTGCCGAACCTGGCCGATATGCCCCGCGGCGGCCCGCGCGCCTCATGTCTGGATCGGCTGCTGCAGACCGACCGCCCGGAGTATCTCGACCGCGACGACGTCGACGAGAACATCAAGCGCGGCGTGGTCCGGACGCTGGACCGGGTGGGTGAGTTCTTCGGGGAGCACGACCGCAATACCCGCCTGGTTCTGGACGAGGTGGCCGAGGTGGCCGACCCTGCCATTCTCGAACTCGGCGCCGGCCACGGCGCATTGTCGCGCCGGATCCTGCGCGAACACCCCACCGCCCGGGTCACCGCGTCCGATCTCGACCCCGACTCGGTGGCGATGATGGCGGCCGGTGAACTCGGCGGCGATCCGCGCGCCACCGTGCGCACCATCGACGCCACCGCGATCGAGGCGGACGACGATGCCTTCGATGTGGTGGTGTTCGCGCTGTCGTTTCACCACCTCCCGCCCGAACGGGCCGCCCGGGTACTGGCCGAAGCAACCCGGGTGGCCCCGGTGTTCGTCATCATCGACCTGGCCCGACCGCCGGCGCCGTTTCACCTGATCAGGCTGGCGACCATGGCGGCGCTGGCCCCGGTGTGGCCGTTCGCCCATGATGGGCTGATCAGTTCCCTGCGGGCCTACAGCCCCTCGGCGCTGCGCGAACTGGCTGCCCACGCCGGTGTCGAGGTCGACGTCCGGCCCGGGTGGCTCGGTCCCCAGGTCGCGGTTGTCCGCCGCCGCGGGTGACTGATTCCCTTGCGCCCGGTGGCATCGAACCTGTTGCATCAACGCCGTGGGTGAAGAGGTCAGGCACACCAGCTACAGCCGGGCGCACCGCCAGGCCTACCGGCTCAAGGTGCAGAAGTGCCTGGACGTCTTCGAGACCATGCTGGCCGAATCGAGCTTCGAGTTCGACAAGCCGCTGACCGGCATGGAGATCGAGTGCAATCTGGTCGATGCCGACTACCAGCCGGCGATGTCCAACCAGGAGGTGCTCGCCTCGATCGCCGATCCGGCCTACCAGACCGAATTAGGCGCCTACAACATCGAATTCAATGTGCCGCCGCGCCCGCTGCCCGGCCGGACCGCACTGGAACTGGAATCGGAGGTTCGGGCCAGCCTCAACGCCGCCGAGACCAAAGCCGGGACCGACGGGGCGCATATCGTGATGATCGGCATCCTGCCCACCCTGATGCCCGAGCATCTGACCGGAAGCTGGATGAGCCCGTCGATGCGTTATCAGGCGCTCAACGACTCGATCTTCACCGCCCGCGGCGAGGACATGCTGATCGACATCGCCGGGACCGAGCATCTGAGTATTCACGCCGAATCGATTGCGCCGGAATCAGCGTGCACCAGCATGCAGTTGCATCTGCAGGTTTCTCCCGCCGACTTCGCCGGCAACTGGAACGCCGCGCAGGTGATCGCCGGGCCGCAACTGGCCATCGGTGCCAACTCGCCGTACTTCTTCGGCCGCCAACTGTGGGCCGAGACCCGCATCGAGTTGTTCGCCCAGGCCACCGATACCCGACCCGACGAGTTGAAGGCCCAGGGGGTGCGTCCGCGAGTCTGGTTCGGGGAGCGCTGGATCACGTCGATTTTCGACCTCTTCGAGGAGAACGTCCGGTACTTCCCGACG
>JBFYOR010000230.1:0-5263 GCA_041303695.1 Mycobacterium sp.
CAGCCGCACCAGGATCAGCAGCGCGCCGACGATCCAGACTCCGTTGAGGAAGCCGGCCACAATCGACACCGCGATCACCGTGGGCGTGCCGCGACCGCGGCGTTTGATGATTCCCGTCACCCCACCCACCTAGGCGCAGTTCAGCACCCCCATGAAGCCGCTGATGCCGGCGATCAGGAATGCGACGGTGCTGGCCGCGAATGCCGATGCCAGCAGCACCCGCAGCCGGTAGCGGTAGGCGAGCAGGCCCATCGGGACGGCAACCAGCAGGGACAGACCACCGGCGAACGGCACCACCACCGACACGATCGTCAGCGCCGCGCTCAGCGACCCCATCACCGCGGCCTGGGCCATCTCGACCGGGGTCAGTCCGCGCGAAGGCCGACGAGGGGACGTCGAACCAGCAGGTTGCTGCGCCGGCGCATCAGGCCGGGTCGACGTCATTGCTCGATTCTGCCAGTCGGCGGGCGCGGGCCGGCGCCGACTCACATCCAGACCGTCGCCTTAGCGCTTTCCCGGGGCTGAGCCAGCGGATCCCCGGCCCCCAGCAGGTTGCCGGTGATCGTCGAGCAGATCCGGTACATCGAGATGTCGAAGACGCTGTTGTTCATCGGTTGCTCGATGAAGTGTCCGAGCCGTTCGGCGACGATGAACACCGACATCAGCAGGATTCCGATCGCGACGCTGGCGGGGTGGTGGGTGGTGCCGTCCAACCGGCTGAACGCCATGATCCCGAAGAACCACGCCAGCCCCTGGATGAAGAGGTCGTAGTGAACCGGCAACGGTTCGTTGCGGATCCGCTCCAGTCCGCTCTGCGCGGTGGCCGCACCGGTATTGGCGGTCATCAGCAAGACCCTGGCCTGCGGGTCGATATGGCCGTCGGCGGCCAGCGTCGCGATATCGGCGGCCTGAAGGTTGAGCAGGTCGACCGCATCGACGCCGGGGGGATCCTCGGGGGTCAGTTCCACCACCCCGGCCTCCGCCGGGATGCGCCGCAACTCCGCCGCCAACTGCCAGCAGTACCGCACCTGGCGCCGACGCATCCGGTCCAGAATCTCGGCCACCGCGGGCGATCCGGAGTCGACCGAAGTCAGCCCGTTATGCAGGGTGCGGGCATTGATGATGATGCCGCCCCACAGCGTGCGGGCCTCCCACCACCGGTTGTAGGCGATGGTGTTGCGGAAGGCGATGAACACCGAGGCGCCGATACCCAGCACCGAGAGCACCGCTGCCGCGTATTCGCTCTGGGCGGCATCCGGTACCGGGATCAGCAGACCGACCGCGATGGCGATCGCCAGGAAGGTGTAACGCAGCTGCCACAACACCAACCCGATAACCCGCACGGGGCCCAATCGGCCCACTGTTCTGATCACGGGTTAGAGGATGTCAGACGGACACCGTTGGCTCCCCCGGATGGACTCGAACCATCAACCGTCCGATTAACAGTCGGAAGCTCTGCCAATTGAGCTACAGGGGACCGCGCCCGCCAGGACACTCGCGGGACGGAGACAGACTTTAGCCTACCAACCGCCGTCGGCGCCAAAGGCGGCCTGACCGGACGTCAGCGCGTACGTCAGGCAGGATGGATGCCATGGAGGGAGCGCAGTGATCGGAATTGTGGCCGTGCTGGCAACGGGCTACGTGCTGGGCACCAAAGCCGGCCGGGAACGCTATGAGCAGATCGTCGGCACCTACCGGGCCGTCACCAGCCACCCCGCCACCAGGTCGATGATCGATGCGGGCCGGCGAAAGATCGCCGACCGCGTCTCCCCCGACCCGCCGATGGTCAGACTGACCGAGATCGACGCCCAGACGACGGTGATCGAACCCGACCGGACGGCCAACTCTTAGGGGTTGATGCCCTGGTTGATGGTCGTGCCCGGCAGCAGTGGACCGGTGGTGATGCCCAGGCCGTTGCCGTAGCCGGGACCGTAAATGCCGAACTGGGGCGTGCCGATGTAGGTCGGGGTGCCGTTGGAGTACCCCATGCAGATCCCGTCATCGCGGGAGCCGAACCAGGCCAGGCAGTTGCCCTCGGCGGACGTGCTGACCGGACCGGCGGATCCCAGAGCCACCAGGATCGGGGCGGCCACCGCGGCGACGGCCAGCCCGCCTGCCACGGCGAGACGCCGACGGGCTGTGTTTGCGGGTGTCATAACTGGCCTTTCGCCGGAGAACTCCGATTCGTTAACGATAGCGGAGTTCACGCCGTCAGGTCATCCCCGCTGGCCTGCTCGAGCAGGCTGCGGCGGTAGGCCTCCAGCGCCACCAGATCGCCGAACAGAGCGTGGTACTCGTCGCCTTGCTCGACCGGGGACATTCGCTGCAGCTTGGACTTGACCTCGGCGACCTGGCGGCCGACCCAGACCTCCTGCAGCCGCGCCAGCACGCCGCCGATGTAGCGCGGCAGTCTCTCGTCGTCCTCGACCTTGATGGTCTCCACGCTCAGTTCGCTGACCAGGCCGGAAACAGCGGGAGTTCCGGCATGCTCGCGAACCTGTTCCATCCACTGCGCTCCGGTAAGCCCCGCCGACGTACCGCCGGCGGCCTCGATGGCGGTGCGGACGGCCAGGTAGCCCGGGTGGGTGAAGCTGTCCGCGGGCAGCGAGTCGAACACCGGACCGGCCAGCGCCGGATACTGCAGGGCGGATTTGAGCGCCTCACGCTGCGGCCAGAGGGTGGGGTCACGCGGATTGGGGCGCTCGGTGATCGGGTGCCGAGGCACCTGGGCCGACGCCCGTTCGGGGCCGCGGGTGCCGGGCTTGCGGCCGGCCTCCTCCCGGACCCGGCTGATGACCTGTGCGACGTCGTCCCAGCCGACCCAGCCGGCCAGTTGGCGGGCGTACTCGTCGCGCAGGGTGGGGTCCTTGATCTTGGCGACCATCGGCACACATTGGCGCAGCGCACTGACCCTGCCCTCGGCGTTGTCCAGGTCGTGGCCCGCCAGGGTGGTCCGGATGGCGAATTCGAACAGCGGGGTGCGCCGGGCCACCAGGTCGCGCAGCGCAGCGTCGCCGGCGGCCAGTCGCAGATCGCACGGATCCATCCCGTCGGCGGCCACCGCGACGAAACTCTGCCCGGCCAGGTTCTGCTCGCCGGCGAACGCCTTGAGTGCGGCTGCCTGCCCGGCGGCGTCACCGTCGAAGACGTAGATCAACTCACCCTTGAAAAATTTGTCGTCCATCATCAGCCGGCGCAGCATCGACAGGTGTTCGTCGCCGAACGCGGTGCCGCAGGACGCCACCGCGGTGGTCACTCCGGCCAGGTGCATGGCCATCACGTCGGTATAGCCCTCGACGACCACGGCCTGGTGGCCCTTGGCGATATCACGCTTGGCCAGGTCGATACCGAAGAGCACCGAAGACTTCTTGTACAGCACGGTCTCGGGGGTGTTGACGTACTTGGCCTCGATCGGGTCGTCGTCGAAGATCCGGCGGGCCCCGAAGCCCACCGTCTCCCCGCTGGCGCCGCGGATCGGCCACAGCAGCCGGCGGTGGAACCGGTCCATCGGTCCGCGGCGGCCCTCCCGGGACAGCCCGGCTGCCTCGAGTTCCTTGAACTCGAAGCCCTTGCGGATCAGGTGCTTGGTCAACGAGTCCCAGCCCGACGGGGCGAAGCCGCAACCGAACTGCCGCGCCGCGGAGGCGTCGAAGTTGCGTTCGGTGAGGTACCGGCGCGCGGGCTCGGCCTCGTCGGATTCCAGTGCAGCCGAATAGAACTCCTGTGCGGCGGCGTTGGCACCGGTCAGTCGGCTGCGGCTGCCGCGGTCGCGCTGGATGGTGTTGCCGCCACCGGTGTAGGTGACCGTGTGGCCGATCCGGTCGGCCAGCAGTTCGACGGCCTCGACGAAGCTGATGTGTTCGATCTTCTGCAGGAATGCGTAGACATCCCCGCCCTCGCCGCAGCCGAAGCAGTGGAAGTGGCCGTGGTTGGGCCGGACATGGAACGACGGGGACTTCTCGTCGTGGAACGGGCACAGGCCCTTCATCGAGTCCGCGCCCGCCCGGCGCAGTTGGACATAGTCGCCGACGACGTCTTCGATGCGGACCTTGTCCCGGATCGCCGCGATATCGCTGTCGGGAATGCGGCCCTTCCGGGTGCCTCCCCCGCTCAGCGCTCCGGTCACCGGCACAGTCTAGATCTGCGCGTCGGCGACGATGCGCTCCAAGCGTCCCTCTGTGTAGGACGCGATCTGGTCGACGACGACCCGCTTGCGTTCGGCGTCGCTGCCGGCGTTGTCGAAGGACGGCACGAACAGCGGGTCCAGGGTGCCGGGGGCGCCGGCCAGCAGCCACTCCGCGACCAGGTGGATGCGTTCACGCTGGCGGGCCTGCACGTCCAGGTGTCGCGGGTCGGACATGATGAATTGCAGCGCCAGCGTCTTGAGCACCGCCACCTCAGCCCGGACTCCGGCCGGTACCTGCAGGTCTGCCTGATAGCGCACCAGCGGCCCCGGGCCGGCGCCCTGGTGGGTCTGCGCGATGGCCGCCGAGGCGAACCGGCCCACCAGTTCGCTGGTGAGCGCCTTGAGCGCGACCGAGGCCGTCAGGGTGCCGTCGTAGCGGCCGACCGCGGCCACCACCGGCAGCCTGGACAACCGTCCGGCGGCGGCTTCCAGATCGTCGGGGGCCGGGCCGGCCGGGCCGCCCCCGTACACCGACGTGCCGAGTCCGGCGAGGGCGGCGGCCGCGTCGTTGTCGGCGAGCACCCGCAGGTCGATGCGGCCTGAGATGACGCCGTCCTCGACATCGTGGACGGAATAGGCCACATCGTCGGCCCAGTCCATCACCTGCGACTCCAGGCACGGCCTGCGTTCCGGGGCACCGGCGCGCACCCAGTCGGCGATCTCGATATCGTCGCCGTAGAACCCGAACTTGTCCCCAGGCGCGCTGCGTTGCCATGGGTACTTGGTGACTGCGTCCAGTGCCGCGCGGGTCAGATTGAGGCCGACGCTGCGCGATTCGTCCGCGGCGAGGACCTTGGGCTCGAGCCGGGTCAGGATCCGGAAGTTCTGGGCATTGCCCTCGAAACCGCCGACGTCCGTGGCGAACTCCTCCAGTGCCCGCTCCCCGTTGTGCCCGTAGGGCGGGTGGCCGATGTCGTGGGCCAGGCCCGCCATATCGACCAGGTCGGGATCGCAACCCAGTGGGACCGCCATGCCCCGGCCGATCTGGGCCACCTCCAGGGAATGGGTGAGCCGGGTGCGCGGGGTTTCACTCTCCCGGGGGCCGACGACCTGGGTCTTGTCGGCAAGTCGGCGCAG
>JBFYOR010000231.1:0-5256 GCA_041303695.1 Mycobacterium sp.
ATGTGGCGGAATCTAAGGGATGCCAGTCAGGAAGATATCGATGCCGTTATCGAGGGTTATCATGAAAATGCCGCCGAGTTAACTGACCACCTGATATCGCATTTGGAGCTTATGAAAGGCGAAAAGGGCGGGTTCACCATTGATCGTTATGATCACTGTTTACAAACCGCAACACGGGCCCATCGGGATGGCAAAGACGAAGAATATGTAGTGTGCGCGTTATTGCACGACATAGGCGACCTTTTGGCGCCGTATGACCATGGTGAGTTGGCTGCAACGATTTTAAAACCATTCATCAGTGAGGCCAATTATTGGATGATACAGCACCACACCACGTTTCAGGGCTACTATTTCTGGGACAAGCTCGGCCAAGACAAAAACGCCCGCGACGCCTACAGGGATGAGCCCTATTATGCTCAGACCGTTGAATTCTGCGAAAAGTATGACAGTGCGGCATTCGATCCCGATTACAAGAGTGAGCCGATTGAATTTTTCAAGCCAATGATTCACAACCTGGTCCAGAATCCGAAAATAAAGGATATTGGATAGCGGGTAGTGATTGAACTCTTATCTTCGGCTAGATATGGATAGTTCGCGCTTGGGTCGGAGTCGGGGAGGGTCGGCTATGTTCCGTGCAGGGCCCGCCGGAGCGCGGTGACCCCCATGTCAGCCGCATCGGTCACCGCTGGCACGGCCCCGTAGTAAGCGAGGAAGGCGTGGGTGAGCGTCGGCGCGGCGTGGAGTTGGACGTCGTTACCGGCATCGGCCAGCATCTGCGCGTAGCGCAGCCCATCGTCGCGCAGGGGGTCGTGCCCGCCGACGGCGATATAGGTCGCCGGCAGCCGCGAGAGGTCTGAGGCTCGGCCGGGCGCCATCCGAGCTGACGGGTTGGCGACACCGGCTTCACCCGCGTACCAGTGCAGAAAGCGAGACAGATCCGCGGGGGTGATCACGGGGCCGTTGGCGTTCTCACCGTAGGACGGCAGGGTGAAGTCCCACAGGATCACCGGGTACCAGAGCAGTTGAAAGGTCAGGTTCGGTCCGCCGCTGTCCCGGGCCATTTGTGCCACGACCGCCGCGAGTGCGCCGCCGGCGGAGTCCCCCGACACCGCGAATCTTGATGCATCGACCCCGAGTGTGTCAGCGTTCGCGTTGACCCACCGGGTGGCGGCCCAGACGTCATCCACGCCCGCCGGGAAGGGATGTTCGGGTGCCAGTCGGTACTGCACCGCGACCACCACAGTCTGGCCGCCGACGGCATGCAGCCGTCCCCGGCTGTCATAGCTGTCCAAGTCACCAACGCAGAAGCCGCCGCCGTGGAAGTACATCGTGACCGGCGGGGCGCCGGCTCCGGCGTCAGCGGGGCGGTACACCCGGATGGGAATCGGGCCCGCTGGCCCGTCAATATGGCGATCCTCGGTCCGTACCGCCCGTAACTCGGGGCGGATCTCAGTGCCGCGACTCTTGCTCAACCTGCTGCGGGCCGCCTCGATCCCGTCGCCAGTGGCTAAGTTGCCCGGGTTCTCAGTGAGGATTCTTTCCAGCGCGGGATCGATCGGGGGAAAATGATTTGGAGTCGACATCGCGATACCTTACTGGACAGAACCGTGGAGATCCTCAATCCCGGGGAGTCGGCCGACGGCCCCGGGTCTACGGTCACTCGAGACGCCGACATGACGCGGTAGATAACGATCAATTGTCCTCTGGCTTAGAGCAATCCGTGGCTGCATGGCATCACACCTGCCGGCCGATATCGAAGACCGCATCGAATCTCTCCGCTGCGCAACCAACACCGCACCAACGAAGAAGTAGAACGATTAAGTGGCACCTTGGCCAGCGAGTCGGCCTTCATCCGCGCGTACTCATCGGGAGAACAGCGCCGCCGAGCTCTCACCGCCCGCTGGAGGGATCACCATGCCAACCCCTCGCCGAACACAACTGTCCTTCGCCGGTATGCCCGCGTAACCAACTTCATGGGATAACAGAACTAGTGGCCTCTGGCCAGCCACTCGTCGTAGTGCACGATCTCGTCGCCGATCGTGGTGCTGTCGCCGTGGCCGGTGTAGACGACGGTATCGGCGGGCAGGGCGCCGAGTTTGTCCTTGATCGAACCGAGGATGGTCGGAAAGTCCGAGAACGACCGGCCGGTGGCACCGGGTCCGCCGCAGAACAGCGTGTCGCCGGAGAACACCGCACCCAATTCCGGGGCGTACAGGCAGGTGGAGCCGGGGGAGTGGCCCGGGGTCGCGATGGTGCGCAACTCGATACCGCCGGCGCTGATCACCTGGCTGTCCTTTAACGGGCGAAACTCTCTGTCGCCGTGGGTCATTTCCCACAGCATGGTGTCGGCCGGATTCAGCAGCACCGGGGCGTCGAGGTCGGCGCCGAGTTGCGGCGCGACGGTGATGTGGTCGTTGTGGCCGTGCGTGCAGACCACCGCGACGACGTGACGGCCCGCGACGGCTTCCTCGATGGCCGCGGCGTCATGGGCCGCGTCGATGACGATCACCTCGGAGTCGTCACCGACGATCCAGATGTTGTTGTCCACTTCCCAACTGCCGCCGTCGAGTTCGAAGGTGCCGTGGGTGACCACACGGGTGATGCCCCGCTGCGTCACAGTTGTCCGTTCTTCGCGCAAGCGCTCATCACAGCACCACCACCGACCGCAGCACCTCGCCGGCGTGCATCTTGTGAAACGCCTCCTCGACCTGATCCAGGCCGATGCGTTCGGAGACGAACTTCTCCAGCGGCAGTCGGCCCTGGCGGTACAGCGAGATCAGGGTGGGGAAGTCGCGCTCCGGCAGACAATCGCCGTACCAGGACGACTTGAGCGACCCGCCGCGGGCGAAGAAGTCCACCAGCGGCATCTCCAGCTGCATATCGGGAGTCGGAACCCCAACCAGCACAACGGTTCCGGCGAGGTCACGGGCGTAGAAGGCCTGTTTCCAGGTTTCCGGACGGCCGACTGCGTCGATCACCACGTCGGCCCCGAACCCATCGGTCAGGTCCTGAATGGTTGCCACCACATCGAGATCGCGGGCGTTGACGGTGTGGGTGGCGCCGAACTCCCGGGCCCACGTCAGCTTGGTGTTGTCGGTATCGACGGCGATGATCGTCCTCGCCCCGACCAGTCGTGCACCGGCGATGGCGGCATCGCCCACGCCGCCGCAGCCGATCACCGCCACGGTGTCGTCGTGGGTGATGGCACCGGTGTTGATCGCCGCGCCGATCCCGGCCATCACCCCGCAGCCCAGCAGTCCGGCCACCCCGGCGTCGGCCTCCGGGTCGATCTTGGTGCACTGCAACTCGTGCACCAGTGTCTTGTCGGCGAAGGCGCCGATACCCAGGGCCGGGGTCAGTTCGGTCCCGTCGGTGAGTGTCATCTTCTGGTCGGCGTTGAAGGTGTCGAAGCAATACCAGGGCCGGCCGCGGTTGCAGGCCCGGCACTGTCCGCACACCGCCCGCCAGTTGAGGATGACGAAGTCTCCCGGCGTCACGTGGGTGACGCCGGCGCCGACGGTCTCGACGATGCCGGCCGCTTCGTGGCCGAGCAGGAACGGGTAGGAGTCGTTGATACCGCCCTCGCGGTAGGTGAGGTCGGTGTGGCACACGCCGCAGGCCTGGACGGCGACGACCACCTCGCCCGGGCCGGGATCGGGGATCACGATGTCGACCAGTTCGACCGGTTGTCCCTTGCTCCGGGAGATCACGCCTCGCACCGTCTGGCTCATGGCCCCAGACCTTAGCGTGCCGGGCCGGGCCGATTCGCTGCTGCGGTCAGACGTTCCGGTACGTCGGGATCGTGAGACGGCAGGATGACCCCGGCGTGTCGGAGTCGGGCTTGCAGAGCCCGGACCTGAGCCATATCGCTGTGGATACCCGCGGTGGGCGACGCCGGGTCCATACCGGCCGCGGTGAACGACGTATCGCCCGTGAACCAAATATCGGCCTGGTCGGTGCGCAGCCTGATGCTGATCGAGCCAGGGGTGTGGCCGGGGGTATGGATCGCGGTGAGGGTCCCGTCCTCGGTGAGGGTGACCGCAGTTCCGAGGTCGCTTGCGGAGCCCTCGTCGTCGACGTAGCGACAGTGCGTCTCGGCGTCGCGCCAGCGCCAGTGCAGCGCACCGATGCGAGGCGCCGCGGTGTCCTCCGCTCGGGTGGTCCAGACGTCGACACCGGTGAATTGGGGCACTGTGCCGGTGTGGTCGATGTGCTGATGAGTCAGGACCAGCCCGCGCGCATCGGTGGCGGCCAGACCGATCTGGCGTAGCCGATCGGGCACGGTCGCGCCGTCGGCGACGTCAAGTTTGATGAACGACCTGATCATCGAATCCCGGCGCGGAGCGTCCCGCCAGGATGCCGGGTCGTTATAGGTCGTCGATGCTCCGGCGTCGATGACGAAGAGTCCCTCCGGATGCTCGATGGCGTAGCTCCAAATCGGCATCGGATCCGCGAAGCGACGATCGGCCAGGATCGCCAACAGTCGCAGCGGGGTGGGTGCACGCTCCGGCAGGCAGCAGGTGGCATGGCATCGCTTAACCGTCACGGTCCCGGCGTGCAGGGCGTGCACCGTGACCGGCTGACCGCTGACGCTAAATATCGCGTGTGCGTGATGGCGCATGAAGTGATCCGTGGTCTCTCCGTAGATGAACAGTGTTCAGCTTGACCTTGACAAAGAAGTTGAACATTGTCAATCATGGTTCCCATGGCGCGCGGTGTAGGCCAGCACCACGGTGATCTCCGTCAGGCGCTGGTATCGGCGGCGCTGGATCTGATCGCGGAGTCCGATGCCGACGAGGTGACCCTGCGGGCGGTGGCTAGGCGTGCCGGTGTGTCATCGGCCGCGCCCTACCACCACTTTGCCGATAAGAACGCGCTGCTCGCCGCCGTTGCCCGCGACGGCTTCGAAGCACTCGGTGCGGTCCAACTCGAGGTGCTGGCCCGCCCCGGATCCCCGCAGGATCGGCTGGAGCGACTGGTCACCGAGTATGTGTTGTTCGCGCTGCGGCACCCGACCCACTACCGGCTGATGTTCCGGACGCCCCCGTCCAGGGTCGAGGGTGCGGAGGCGGCGGCGCTTCGCGAGGTGGCGTTGGGCACGTTCGGTCGGCTGGTCGAGGCGGTCAACGCTGTGAACGTGCGGATCTCGGCGCAGGAGGCGGCCCGGCGGGCACTGCTCGGGTGGGCCATGGCGCACGGCGCCATCGAGGTCAGTCAGTGGGCGTTGGGTCTGAGTCCGGGCCTGGACCCGGAATC
>JBFYOR010000232.1:0-10259 GCA_041303695.1 Mycobacterium sp.
CGGCCGGCACCACCGCGGCCAGTAACCGCAATCCGCTGGAGAACATCGTCGGGTCCTTCACCAAGGCGGGCGGCTACTACGCCCGGTCATGGGGTGCCTACCTCGGCGGCACGCACAGCGAACTGCCGGTGGCCAGGCCCACGCTGTCGCTGGCGACCCACGCCCTCCGGGACGAACTCGTGCTGGTCGGACTGCTGTGGCGTCGGCCGCTCAGCGACCCGGACGAGTACCAACTGATCAACCGCGAGGTCCACGAGGCGGTCGACTATTACGGAGACCGGGGCTGGCTGGAGAAGCCGCAGGACTTCTTCGCCGCGCCGTCGGCTCCCGCCGAGGTCTCCGTCCGCTCCTACCCGAACCGCGGCCGCACCCAGGAGCGGTTGTCCTTCGAGAGCGGGTACGAACCGCACCCCGGCGAACCCGGTGCCGAGCGGTGGATGAGCTACACCGGCAACCGCCGCGGGTACGCGGTGATGTTGCGCCACCCCGAGCCACGGCCGTGGCTGGTGTGCATCCACGGCACCGAGATGGGCCGCGCCGGGCTTGATCTGACCCTGTTCCGGGCCTGGCATCTGCACGAGGATTTCGGTCTCAACGTGATCCTGCCGGTGCTGCCGATGCACGGACCGAGAGCCCGCGGGCTGCCCAAGGGGGCGGTGTTCCCGGGCGAGAACGTGATGGATGACGTGCACGGCACCGCCCAGTCGGTGTGGGATGTGCGCCGGTTGATCGCCTGGATCCGGACCCAGCAACCGGGCGCGCGGATCGGACTGAACAGCATCTCCCTCGGCGGGTATATCGCCGGCCTGGTCGCCAGCCTCGATGACGACCTGACCTGTGCCATCCTCGGGGTGCCGCCGTCGAATCTGGTCGAGTTGCTCGGCCGGCACTCCGGGCTGGCCTCCGACGATCCCCGCCGGACCACGATCGAGCTGGCCAAGCCGATCGGCCGGATGGTCTCGCCCCTGTCGATGGAGCCGAAGGTGCCCGCCCAGGGGCGGTTCATCTATGCCGGGGTCGCCGACCGCATCGTGCATCCGCGCCAGCAGGTGATGCAGCTGTGGGAGCACTGGGGCCGGCCGGATATCGGCTGGTACCCCGGCGGGCACACCGGGTTCTTCCAGGCCCGGCCCGTTCAGCGCTATATCGACGCCGCGCTGGTGCAGTCGGGCCTGGCCGACGCCGGACTCGCCGACGGGACACCGACGAACGGGACCGCCCCGAAGAAGAAGTGACCGCCGCCGGAATCCCCTCCGCTCCGGCGATGGCCACTTCTTGGATGCGGCTCCGACTGAGGAAGCCCCACGTTGCCGCCGGGTCGGGGGATTAGACGACAACGCGGAGCTACCCGGCCCCTCGTCTACCCAGTCACCCGAGCGGTCAAACCTGCGCCGGCTCCGCCTGCGGCTACGCCTCCAGGATCGCCGTCACACCCTGCCCGCCGGCGGCGCAGATCGAGATCAGTCCGCGGACCGGCCGGGATGCCCCCTTCGCAGAAGCCTTCTTCTCGGCGAGCTGCTTGGCCAGCTGGGCGACGATACGGCCTCCGGTGGCCGCGAACGGGTGACCGGCCGCCAACGACGACCCGTTGACGTTCAGCCTGGTGCGGTCGACGGCACCCAGGGCGCCGTCCAGACCGAGGCGCTGCTTGCAGTAGTCATCGGACTCCCATGCCTGCAGGTGCGCCAGCACCACCGAGGCGAACGCCTCGTGGATCTCGTAGAAATCGAAGTCCTGCAGACTCAGGCCGTTGCGGGCCAGCAGCCTGGGCACCGCGTAGGTCGGAGCCATCAGCAGGCCATCGGAGCCGTTGACGTAATCCACCGCCGCGGTCTCGGCGTCGACGAAGTAGGCCAGCGGCGCCAGCCCGTGCTCATCGGCCCAGTCCTCGCTGGCCAGCAGTGCCACCGAAGCGCCGTCGGTCAGCGGAGTCGAGTTGCCGGCCGTCATCGTCGCGTCGCCGCCCTTCACCCCGAACACCGGCCGCAACGTGGCCAGCTTCTCCGCGGTGGCGTCGGCCCGCAGGTTGTTGTCACGGTAGAGCCCGAGGAACCCGGTGACCAGGTCGTCGAAGAAACCGCGGTCATAGGCGGCGGCCATATTGCGGTGGCTGGCCGCGGCCAACCGGTCCTGGTCGACGCGCTTGATGCCCATCGCCTTGGCGGTGATCGCCGCGTGATCGCCCATCGACAGTCCGGTGCGCGGCTCGCCGTTGGTCGGGATCTCCACCCCGACCGAAGCCGGCAGCGCCCCGGCCAGCTTGAGCCGGTCGACGGTGGATTTCGAACGCCGAAGCGCCAGCAATGAGCGACGCAGGTTGTCGCCCAACCCGATCGGGGCGTCGGAGGTGGTGTCCACACCGCCGGCCGCGGCCACCTCGTAGCGGCCCGCTGCGATACCGTCGGCGGCGGCGATGGCAGCCTGCAGACCGGTCCCGCAGGCCTGTTGCAGATCGAATGCCGTGGTGTAGGGCGAGAGCGCGGTGCCCAGCACGCACTCCCGCATCAGGTTGAAGTCCCGGCTGTGCTTGAGGACGGCGCCGCCGATGACGGCATCGAGTCGCTGCCCGTGCAGGCCGAAGCGGTCCACCAGACCGTCCAGCGCGGCGGTGAACATGTCCTGGTTCGAGGCCTCGGCGTAGGCGCCGTCGGATCGGGCGAACGGAATACGGTTGCCGCCGAGGACGGCGACCTTGCGACGGCTCTGGACGGACACGTCAACCTCCCGCGTGTGCTGGCGCATGGATCAGGTGCGGACCCATCCTACGCACGGTTCTTACTTTGGAGTAAGTTCGAGTCACCGACGACGTGACCGCAGACGCGAAAGGCACTCCCGTGGCTTCCGACCTCCTGTCCCAGGTGATCAACTCCGCGCCGGGATCGTTCCTGGCCAAGCAGTTCGGCCTGCCGGCACCCGAACCGCTGCGCCGCTACCGGCCCGGCGATCCGCCACTGGCCGGCCCGCTGCTGATCGGCGGAGACGGCCGACTCGCCGAGCCGGTACGGGTCGCGCTGGCCGACGACTACGACATCGTCGGCAACAACCTCGGCGGGCGGTGGGCCGACACCTTCGGCGGCCTGGTCTTCGATGCCACCGGGATCACCGAACCGGGCAGGCTGCGCGGGCTCCACGAATTCTTCACCCCGCTGCTGCGCAATCTCGGGCCGTGCGCCCGGATCGTTGTCCTGGGCAGCACCCCCGACGAGGTGACCGACCCCGGCGAGCACATCTGCCAGCGAGCCCTGGAAGGCTTCACCCGCTCACTGGCCAAGGAACTGCGGGGCGGCGCGACCGCGGCGCTGGTCTACGTCTCGCCGGCGGCCAAACCCGCTGCGACGGGCTGCGAGTCGACGCTGCGCTTCATCCTGTCGGCCCGCTCGGCCTACGTCGACGGCCAGGTCTTCCGGGTCGGGCCCCAGGACTCCGACCGGCCCGCGGACTGGAACAAGCCGCTGGCCGGCAAGGTCGCAATCGTCACCGGTGCGGCCCGCGGGATCGGTGCCACCATCGCCGAGGTGTTCGCCCGCGACGGCGCCCGGGTGGTGGCGATCGACGTCGAGCAGGCCGCTGAGGCCCTTGCGCAGACAGCGGCCCGGGTGGGCGGCACCGCGCTGGCCCTGGATGTCACCGCGCCCGACGCCGTCGATCGGATCACCGCACATCTGCGTGAGCACTTCACCGACGTCAATGGGGGACGCGCCGACATCCTGGTCAACAACGCCGGCATCACCCGCGACAAGCTGCTGGCGAATATGGACGATGCCCGGTGGGACGCGGTGATCGCGGTGAATCTGCTTGCGCCACTGCGGCTCACCGAGGGCCTGGTGGACAACGGTGCCATCGGAGCGGGCGGCCGGGTGATCGGGTTGTCGTCGATGGCGGGGATCGCCGGCAACCGGGGGCAGACCAACTACGCGACCACCAAGGCCGGGATGATCGGCATCACCGAGGCACTGGCGCCCACGCTGGCCGCCAAGGGCATCACCATCAATGCGGTCGCGCCCGGATTCATCGAGACCGCGATGACCGCCGCGATCCCGTTGGCCACCCGGGAGGTCGGCCGCCGGCTGAACTCGCTGTACCAGGGCGGTGAACCCGTCGACGTCGCGGAGACCATCGCCTACTTCGCCGGCCCGGCTTCGAATGCGCTGACCGGCAACGTGATCCGGGTGTGCGGCCAAGCCATGCTGGGGGCGTGATGGCGGACTCCGGACTGCGCAACATGGCGCGGGCGGCGGCGGGCGCGCTGCCCTTCATTGTGCGCGGTGACCGGTTGCCCGAGCGGGCTCCGGCGGTTGCCGAGTTGGCGATCGACCGGGCGAATGTCGCCGCCTACGCAGCGGCGACCGGCCTGCGCTACGGCGAGAACGTCCCGCTGACATACCCTTTCCCACTGACCTTTCCGACGGTGATGTCCCTGCTCGCCGCCTTCGATTTCCCGTTCCCGGCACTGGGCGCGGTGCATGTGGAGAATCACATCACCGCCTACCGTCCGATCGCGGTCACCGATGCCGTCGCGGTGCAGGTGCACGCCGAGAACCTGCGCGAGCACCGCAAGGGCCTGCTGGTGGATTTCATCAGCACGGTCACCGTCGGCAGCGATCCGGCCTGGCAGCAGGTTTCGACTTTCCTGCACCAGCAGCGCACCAGTCTCTCCGGCGAGCCAAAGCCGGAACCCGGTCCGCAGCCGAAACTGCCTGCCCCCAATGGGATTCTGCGCATCACCGGGGGCCGCATTCGGCGCTACGCGGCCGTCAGCGGCGACCGCAACCCGATCCACACCAGCGCGCTCGGAGCCCGGCTGTTCGGCTTCCCCGGCGCGATCGCGCACGGGATGTTCAGTGCCGCCGCGGTGCTGTCCAATGTCGAGGGTCAGTTGCCCGACGCGGTCGGGTACTCGGTGAAGTTCGGCAAACCGGTGGTGCTGCCGGCCGCGCCGGGTGTGTTCGTCCACCGGGTCTCCGGCGGTTGGGATATCGCGCTGCGCAATCTCGCCAAGGGGTATCCGCACCTCACCGCGACACTGCGCGACCTGTAGGGCTCAGCGCGCCAACGGTTGGTCCTTATCCCCTGAAGCGCCCTTCAGTCCGCGCCAGAACAGGTTGATCAGCAGTTCGGCGGCTTCGTCGACATCGGCGTCACCGGCACTGACCCGGGCGGCCACGGCTTCTCCGGCCCCCACCAGCGCAACAGCCATCATGTGAAAGTCGGTGTCCGGAACCGGATGCCGGGTTCCGGTCTCCAGCAGCCGGGCCACCAGGTCAATGATCCGCCCGCGACCCTCGCGAACCGTGTGGGCGAACGCCTGCGAACTGGTGGCCTGGGTATAGAGCACGATCCAGGACGCCCGGTTGGCGTCGATGTAGTGCAGCACCGACCCGATGGTGCGGCGCAGCACCTCCCGCGGACTCCCCTTGATGTCGACATCGGCGCGGATCGCCTCGATGAACCGCGTCAGTTCCCGGCTCAGGCAGGCACCGAAGAGCTCCTCCTTGGAGCCGTAATACAGATACAGCATCGGCTTGGAGATCTGCGCCTGCGCGGCGATGGCGTCCATCGACGTCTCGTGATAGCCGTTGGCCGAGAACATCTGGACGGCGGCGTCCAGCATCTGCTGCTCGCGCACCGCGCGCGGCAGCCGCTTGGTGCCGCCTGCCGCAGCCATGCCCGGCGCCGCTTACCCGCCGCAGCGCGAGCTCGGGCCCTTGATGCCGGCCATCCGCAGCACCGAACCATCCACCGCGGGCATCGCCAGCTCACCGGCGTCGACCGCGCCCTCCAAGCGGTCCAGCACCGCGGGCACCTCGTCGGTGGTGATCCACAGCGCCACGTCGGTACCGGCCTGCAGCGCACGCAGTACCGCCTCGGCCACCCCGTAGCGCGACGAGATGGCGGCCATGCTGGACAGGTCGTCGCTGAACACCGGGCCGTTGAACCCCGGGCCGCCGTAGCCGCCGCTGCGTAGCAGATTGATCGCGGCCGCACTCAGGCTGGCCGGCATGTTGCCGGTGAGGCCGGGGACCTCGAGGTGGCCGATCATCACACCGACCGGACCCTCGGCGGTCAGGGTGCGGTACGGCACCAGATCGCTTTCCATCAGCTCATCCAGCGGCGGGGTGGTCACCACGCCCGCGGTGTGCGAATCCCCGGAGCCGGAGCCGTGGCCGGGGAAGTGCTTGAGGACCGGCAGCACGCCGGCATCCCGCAGTCCGCGGGCGAACGCTCCGGCATAGGTGGTGACGGTGGCCGGGTCATTGGAGAACGACCGGTCGCCGATCACCGTGTTAGCGGCCTGCGCGGAGACGTCGACGACGGGCGCGAAGTCGATGGTGATGCCCAGTCCGCGCATCTGCCGGCCGCGGCTGAGCGCCAGCTGGTAGATCTCCTCGGGGGTCTGGGTCTGGGCCAGGGTGCGGGCCGGCGGAATCGCACCGATCAACGACGACAGCCGCGATACCCGGCCGCCCTCCTCGTCCACGCTGACCGCCAGCGGCAGCGGCCCGAGGTTGGAGATCTCGTTGAGGGTTCCGTCGGTCAGCATGGACAGGTCGGTCCAGCTGCCGATCATGATGCCGCCGACATGGTGGGTGCCCACCACGGCTTGGGCGTCGGCGGCGCCCGTCACCCCGACCATCAGCAACTGGGCCAGCTTGTCGCGGGTCGACATATCCGCCAGCAGCGCCGCCCCGGCACCGCAGGCCGGCGGGGCAGGCGCGGCGGGAACCTGGATCGGGCCGGACAACGGCGTCACGGTGGCGGACTCTGCCGAGCCGGCATCGGCCGACGACGGCGCCGTCGCGGTGCGCTGGGCAGGCGACGAGCAGGCCGCCAGGACCAGGGGAACGGCAGTCAGCGCTGCCAGGGCACGGAAGGGGAGCACACGAGTGACCATGCGCACATGCTGTCATGACCGCCGCCGGAGACCAACCAAAGGTCGGTCGTCGGGGTGCCGCATGCTAGGTTGCCCAGCAGGGACGACCCCGTCGGGGAGATAGCCGCTGCCCGCCCCACCAGCCGAAGGAGTGCCGACATGACCCGGTTCGTGGTGCCGTCGGTCGCGAGCGTCGTGGTGGGCGTGCTCCTCGGGGCGGCGTCGGTGTTCGGCGCGACCCTGATGATCCAGCAGGACACCAAGCCGCCGCTGCAGCCCGGCGACCCGGCTTCCTCGGTGCTCAACCGCGTCGAGTACGGCAACCGCGGCTAGCCTGAGCACCCTGTCCGCCCCGCCGCCCACGGTCGCGGAGGAAACCTCCGCCGCCGTCCAGGCACCCCTGTCGAGGCGCTGGCTGGCCTGGATCTTCGTCGCGGCACTATCGCTGTGCTTCGTCCAGGCCCCCGGGCTGATCTCACCGGACACCAAACTCGACCTCACCGCCAACCCGCTGCGGTTCCTGGCGCGGGCGGCCAACCTGTGGAACAGCGACCTGCCCTTCGGTCAGGCGCAGAACCAGGCCTACGGCTATCTGTTCCCGCACGGGGCGTTCTTCCTGCTGGGTGACACCCTCGGGGTGCCCGGATGGGTGATCCAGCGGCTGTGGTGGGCGCTGCTGCTGACGGCCGGATGCTGGGGGCTGCTTCGGGTGGCCGAGGCGCTGGGCATCGGCACCCGCTCATCACGGCTGATCGGGGCGGTGGCGTTCGCGCTGTCGCCGCGGGTGCTGACGACGCTGGGCTCGATCTCCTCGGAGACACTGCCGATGATGCTGGCGCCCTGGGTGCTGTTGCCGGTGATCCTGGCGCTGCGGGGTTCACCGGTGCCGGTGCGGATCCTGGCCGGGCGGGCCGGCATCGCCCTGGCCCTGATGGGCGCGGTGAACGCGGTGGCCACGCTGGCCGCCTGCCTGCCGGCCGTGATCTGGTGGGCCTGTCACCGGCCCAACCGGCTGTGGTGGCGGTTCACCGGGTGGTGGGCGCTGGCCTCGGCACTCGCCGTCGCCTGGTGGGTCGGGGCGCTGCTGCTGCTGGGCCGGATCAGCCCGCCGTTCCTGGACTTCATCGAGTCCTCCGGGGTGACCACCCAGTGGACCTCGCTCGCGGAGTCCCTGCGCGGGACGTCGGCCTGGACGCCGTTCGTGGCGCCCACCGCCACCGCGGCCTCGTCGCTGGTGACCCAGCCGGCGATGGTGCTGGCCACCACGCTGGTGGCCGCCGGCGGCCTGGCCGGGTTGGCCTTGCGGTCGATGCCGGCCCGCGGCCGGCTGGTGGCGATGCTGCTGGTCGGCCTGGTGCTGCTGACCGCCGGATACACCGGCGGCCTGGGGGCGCCGCTGGCCCAGTGGGTTCAGGCATTCCTGGACGGCGCCGGCGCCCCCCTGCGTAACGTGCACAAGCTGGAACCGGTGATCCGGATACCGCTGGCGCTGGGGTTGGTGCATCTGCTGGGCCGAATCCCGTTGCCCGGCAGCGTCGCCCGGCCGGTATGGGTCCGCGCTTTCACCCACCCCGAGGACGACCGGCGGGTGGCTGCCGGGATCGTCGTGCTCACCGCACTGGCGGTCGCCACCTCGCTGGCCTGGACCGGCCGGCTCGCACCGCCGGGCACCTTCCGCGCCATCCCGGACTACTGGCAGCAGGCAGCAGGCTGGCTCGCCGAGAACAACACCGACAGCCCGACGCCGGGACGGGTGCTGGTGGCTCCCGGGGCACCGTTCGCCAATCAGGTGTGGGGTAACAGCCATGACGAACCGCTGCAGGTTCTCAGCGAGTTCCCCTGGGGGGTCAGGGATTCCATTCCGCTGACGCCACCGCAGACCATCCGGGCACTGGACTCGGTGCAGCGGCTCTTCGCGGCGGGCCGGCCCTCGGCCGGGTTGGCCGACACGCTGGTCCGCCAGGGCATCTCCTATGTGGTGCTTCGCAACGACCTGGACCCCGAGACATCGCGATCGGCGCGGCCGTTGCTGGTGCACCGTGCCATCGACGGTTCGCCGGGACTGGTGAAGGTGGCCGAGTTCGGCGACAAGGTCGGCCCGGGAACCGTCGAGGGTTTCATCAGCGACAGCGGCCTGCGCCCGCTGTTCCCCGCGATCGAGATCTACCGCGTTCAACCCGTCGGGGCCGACGCCGCGACCGGCAGTCCCGGTGCGCCCTACCTCGCCGACGCCAACGCGATGGTCCGGGTGGCCGGCGGGCCGGAGTCGTTGCTGCGCATCGATGAACGACGGCGGTTGGCCGACCGGCCGCCGATGGGTCCGATGCTGCTGACCGCCGACGCGCAACGCGCGGGGCTGGGGACACCGCCCGGGCGGGGGGTGATCGTCACCGACACCCCGGTCGACCGGGAGACCGACTACGGCCGCGTCGACGACCACTCCTCGGCGGTCCGCGCCGACGGCGACCGGCGCAACACCTTTAACCGGGTGCCGGACTATCCGTCCCCGGGTGCGGCCGCGGTGCAGGCCCAGTGGTCCGGCGCGCGGCTGAGCGCCTCGAGTTCGTCGGCGGATGCGACCACCTTGCCCAACGTCTCCCCGTCCAGCGGTCCGGTGGCCGCCGTCGATAAGGATTCGGCGACGGCCTGGGTGTCCAACTCGCTGCAACCGGCGATCGGCCAGTGGCTGCAGATCGACTTCGACCGGCCGGTGACCAACGCCGCGTTGACACTGACCCCGAGTGCCACCGCGGTCGGCGCCCAGGTGCGCCGGATCCAGATCTCCACCTCGGGCGGCACCTCGACCCGGAGCTTCGACACCCCCGGCACCCCGCTGACCGTCGCACTGCCGTACGGGGAGACGCCGTGGGTGCGTATCACGGCGGTGGGCACCGATGACGGATCCTCCGGCGTCCAGTTCGGTATCACCGATCTGGCCGTGACCCAGTACGACGCATCGGGATTCGCCCTTCCGGTCGACATCCGGCACACCGTGGTCGTACCGGCGCCGCCGGCGGGGGCCGCGGTGGCGGCCTGGGACCTGGGCTCCGAACTGCTCGGCCGGGACGGCTGCGCGGACTCCCCCGACGGCGTGCACTGCGCGGCGTCGATGGCGGTGGCACCGGAGGAACCGGTGACACTAAGTCGCACGCTCACCGTGCCGACCGCCATGGAAGTGACACCGACCGTCTGGGTGCGGGCCCGCCAGGGTCCCCGGCTGGCCGACCTGATCGCCCAGCCCGGCACCGCCCGAGCTCAGGGCGACGCCGACCTGATCGACGTGCAGGGCTCGGCCTACGCCGCCGCCGACGGTGACCCGCGGACCGCATGGACCGCACCCCAGGGGTTCGTGCAGCATCTGGCGGCGCCCACGCTGACGGTGACGCTG
>JBFYOR010000233.1:0-4343 GCA_041303695.1 Mycobacterium sp.
CCGGCTCTTCCCGGCCATCCCCGACGTGCGGTCCTCCACCGCGGAGACCAGGGCGGTGCTGCCGGAGAAGATCACCCACACCGATGCCCGGTTCAATGTCAGCCGGGCGGCGTTGCTGGTATTGGCTCTGACGGATCGCCCGGATCTGCTGATGGCTGCCACCGAGGATGTGTTGCACCAGCCGCAGCGCGCCGCATCGATGCCGGACTCGGCGGAGTTTCTGCAGTTCCTGCGGCGAAACGGGGTGGCCGCTGTGCTCTCCGGCGCGGGTCCGTCGGTGCTGGCGTTCACCAACGGCGTCGACCTACCGGCTGAAGCGCTCGAATTCGGCCGGGCCAGCGGCTTTGCCGTCGATGAGATGGCGGTCGGTGCACCGGTGCGCTGGAGTTCCGGTGTCGCAGCCGCCGCGCCGGAGCGGCGCGGGTGAGCCGTTCTTGCCACCGGCGGCTGAGCCGACTATCCTCGGATGCGTCCAGCTACTGCAGCGTATGAACTGCGCCGACACTAGGACGATCACCAAATCTTTGAGTGTTTAATCCAGTGCACCGACGGTTGGCCTTGCGGCCGCCATCCCGGCACCACACTGACACCGACGACGGTGAGCTTGCGCGTCCAGTCAATCGGCTGGACGCAGGAAACCCCCGCGAGATGAGACCGCGAGGGAAGAAAGGAAATCCGTGACCGAAACGGACCTCATCACGGCGCACGATCGCACCCCGCAGGCCGATTCCTCGGCCGCCGTGAGCCCCGAGAGCCCCGCCGAACCCGCCGCGAAGGCCTCCGGGGGCGGCTCGTTGGCCACCATGGTGCTGCCCGAACTGCGCGCCCTGGCCAGCCAGGTCGGCGTGAAAGGGACCTCGGGCATGCGTAAGAGCGACCTGATCGAGGCGATCCGCGGCGTCCAGGGCGGATCCCGCGCCGGCGGTGCCAGCAACGGCGGAGCCCAGGAAAGTCCCGCCCCGGCCGAATCGGCGGCCCCAAGCCGCCAGGACGGCGCCGATGCGGCCGCGCCGGCGCGCCAGGACGATGCTGCGGCGACCGATCAGCCCGCAGCCCAGGCGGGCGCGGAGCGCCGGGCCGAGCGTCCGCCCCGTGACCGTGGCCAGCGTCCCGCCCGCGATGGCGCCGACGGCGGCGAGGCCCGCACCCAGAACCGGGACACCCAGAACCGGGACAGCCAGAACCGCGAGACCCAGCCCCGCGAGTCGGGCGAGCAGGGTGGCGACGGGGGCCCGCAGAACGACGACGGCGACGGCCGCGGTGGGCGGCGTGGCCGCCGGTTCCGCGATCGGCGCCGCCGCGGCGAGCGCACCCCCGGTGAAGCCGGCGGCGAGGCCGAACTGCGCGAGGACGACGTCGTCCAACCGGTCGCGGGAATCCTCGACGTGCTCGACAACTACGCCTTCGTGCGCACCTCCGGCTACCTCGCCGGACCCAACGACGTCTACGTGTCGATGAACATGGTCCGCAAGAACGGTTTGCGCCGCGGCGACGCCGTCACCGGCGCGGTGCGGGTGCCCCGCGACGGCGGCGGTGACAGCAGCAACCAGAACCAGCGCCAGAAGTTCAACCCCCTGGTGCGTCTGGACAGCGTCAACGGCGGCCCCGTCGACGCCGCCCGCAACCGGCCCGAATTCAGCAAGCTGACCCCGCTGTACCCCAACCAGCGGCTGCGCCTGGAGACCACCCCGGAGCGGCTCACCACCCGCGTCATCGACCTGATCATGCCGATCGGCAAGGGCCAGCGCGCACTGATCGTCTCGCCGCCCAAAGCCGGCAAGACCACGATCATGCAGGACATCGCCAATGCGATCACCCGCAACAACCCGGAATGCCACCTCATGGTCGTGCTCGTCGACGAGCGCCCCGAAGAGGTCACCGATATGCAGCGCTCGGTCAAGGGCGAGGTGATCGCCTCGACCTTCGACCGGCCGCCGTCGGATCACACCCAGGCCGCCGAACTGGCCATCGAGCGGGCCAAGCGCCTGGTGGAGCAGGGCAAGGACGTCGTCGTGCTGCTCGACTCGATCACCCGGCTGGGTCGCGCCTACAACAACGCCTCGCCGGCCTCGGGACGCATCCTGTCCGGTGGCGTGGATTCCACGGCGCTCTACCCGCCCAAGCGTTTCCTCGGCGCGGCGCGCAATATCGAGGACGGCGGCTCGCTGACCATCATCGCCACCGCGATGGTCGAGACCGGCTCCACCGGTGACACGGTGATCTTCGAGGAGTTCAAGGGCACCGGTAACGCCGAGCTCAAGCTGGACCGCAAGATCGCTGAGCGTCGGGTCTTCCCGGCGGTCGACGTCAACCCGTCGGGCACCCGCAAGGACGAGTTGCTGCTCTCGCCCGATGAGTTCGCGGTGGTGCACAAGCTGCGCCGCGTGCTGTCCGGACTGGACAGCCACCAGGCCATCGACCTGCTGATGAGCCAGCTGCGCAAGACCAAGACGAACTACGAGTTCCTGGTCCAGGTGTCCAAGACGGCACCGGGCGCAATGGACTCCAACTGACCCATATGGACACCGACGGGATCTGGCGCTGCGTCGACGAGCAACGTGCCGGACTCGCCGATCTGCTCGAAGGCTTGACCGCCGACCAGTGGATGGCGCCGTCGTTGTGCGACGGCTGGCGGGTGCGCGATGTCGCCGTCCACCTGACCCATTCGCATATGGCGCGGGGGCGGGCGGTTCTGGAGGCAGTCAAGTCCGGATTCCGGTTCGACCCGATGATCCGAAGGTTGGCGATCGAGGACCCGCGCTCCCAAGCGGAGGTCGTCGCCGCAGTGCGCGGCATGGTCGGAGCCCGCAGGAAGGTTCCGGGCACCAGCGTGCAACAGCCGCTGATCGAACTGCTGGTGCATGGTCAGGACATCGCGGTGCCGCTGGGAATCGACCTGCCGATGCCTTCTGATGCCGCGGTCGAGGCGGCAAACAGGCTGTCCCGCATGACGTTTCCGCTCAACGCTGCGCGGCGACTGCAGGGCATCCGGCTGATCGCCACCGATGCCGACTTCGCAGCCGGACAGGGCCGGGAGATCAGGGCGCCGATCAGTGACATCGTCATGGTGCTCGCCGGGCGGAGCGACCCGGGACAGCCCTGAGATGGCCGACACCGTCCAGCAGTTGCTCCGCGAGCGTCTCGCCGACGGCCGCCCCGGCCTGAAGTACGGCGATCGGGTGTGGACCTGGGCCGAACATCTCGACGAGGCGGCCCGCCAGGCCTCGGCCCTGATCGCGCTGGCCGACCCGGACCGGCCCCTGCACGTCGGCACGGTGCTGGGCAACACCCCGGCAATGCTGACCTCAATGGCTGCCGCCGGGCTGGGCGGCTACGTGCTGTGCGGTATCAACACCACCCGGCGTGGGGACGGACTGGCCCGCGATATCGCCCGGGCCGACTGTCAGATCCTGCTGACCGACGCCGCTCACCGGCATCTGCTCGACGATCTCACGCTGCCCGGCGTGCGGGTGTTCGACGTCGACTCGCAGCAGTGGCAGCAGGTTCAGGCCACCGCAGGCGACCTGGTCCCGCACCGCGAGGCCGGCCCCGCCGACACCTTCATGCTGATCTTCACCTCCGGGACCAGCGGCGAACCCAAGGCGGTGCGGGTGGCCCACATGATGGTGCCGTTCGCCGGGGTGTCCCTGGTCGATCGGTTCGCCATCACCGACGCCGACGTCTGCTACCTGTCCATGCCGCTGTTTCATTCCAACGCCGTGCTGGCCGGCTGGTCGGTGGCGCTGACCGCCGCGGCGGCGATGGCACCGGCGACCTTCTCGGCCTCTGGCCTGCTGGCCGACCTGCGCCGCTACGGCGTGACCTACCTGAACTACGTCGGCAAGCCGCTGGCCTATGTGCTGGCCACCCCCGAACGGCCCGACGACCATGACAACCCGTTGCGGGTGGCGTTCGGCAACGAGGCCGCCGAACGCGATATCGCCGACTTCGGCCGCCGCTTCGGCTGCACGGTGTGGGACGGATTCGGCTCCACCGAGGGTGCGGTGATCATCACCCGGGAGGAGGACTGCCCATCCGGATCCGTCGGCCGCGGATTCCCGGGGGTGGCCGTCTACGACCCGCAGACTCTCCGCGAGTGCCCGCCGGCGCTGTTCGACGCCACCGGCGCGCTGGTCAACGCGCAGCAGGCGATCGGCGAGATCGTCAACACCAGTGGCGCGGGATTGTTCGGCGGCTACTACAACGACGCGCAAGCCACCAGCGAACGCCTGCGCCACGGCATGTACTGGTCCGGCGACCTGGCCTACCGGGACGGCGACGGATGGATCTACCTGGCCGGCCGCACCGGGGATTGGCTGCGGGTGGACGGTGAGAATCTGGCC
>JBFYOR010000234.1:0-5720 GCA_041303695.1 Mycobacterium sp.
CTGAGCATCAGCAGGTATTCCCCGGTCGACCCGAATACGAGCAGTCCACCGTTCTCGCGTTGCGCCGTGAAGGCCGCCAACACGCTGTTGACCAGCAACGCCAGCGCGACCGAGGCCGCCATCGGGGTGAACAGGCCGAGGACCAGCAGTACCCCGGATGCGATCTGGGCGCCGGCGGAGAGATAGGTCAGCAGGCCGGCGTTCTGGTACCCGGCCTCGGCCAGGGTGTCCTTGAAGCCGTCGAGGCCCGAGCCACCCCACCATCCGAAGGCCTTCTGCAGGCCGTGCGCGATGAACACCACGCCGAGAGCCACCCGCAACAGCAGCAGGCCGAGGTCCTGGGTGCCGCGACGGCCGGCGGCCTTGGCGCGTTCCTCGGCGTCGATCGGCGTGATCTCCACTGGAGCAGCCATCGGGTTCGAAGCCATATCGGTGGGCGGTTGCACGTAGGGCAACGGTTCGGGGTCATGCAGCAGGCCGTATCCGGTGGACGGCGCCGGGCCGGGGGCGGGGGCGCCGTAGGGCGACGCGATCCGGGTGGTCTCGAAGTCGCCGCCGTAGCTGGCCGACCCCAGGTCGTCTTCGGGGTCGACCAGTCTGGCCGACGCCGGACGACCCGCGGGGTCCTCGGGCCGCTGCCAGCCGGGATCGGGGTTCTGGCTCGTCACACGGCCAGCGTAAGTGCAATCCGGCTCAAATCGGGGATTTGGCGGGCGCTTCAAACCGGGGAATCTCCCCGGCACCCGCCCTCTTGGGCGGGCGGCGTGGCGAACATCGCCCGCCGATCCGTAACCTGGCGGGCATGCGAGTGCGCACCACCGTCCGGGCGATGGCCGTGCTGTGTGCGGCGACGGTGCTGGCAACCGGGTGTGCACGGTTCGACAACGCGGTCTCCCAGCCGTTCACCGAGCCGCCGAAACTGGTGCCCGGGCCGCCGTCGACCCCGCCGCCGCCCCCACCACTGCCGGCCAAACCGTTCCCGAAGGTCTGCCCGGCTCCCGGGGTCATGCAGGGCTGCCTGGAGAGCACCAGTGGGCTGATCATGGGAATGGACGGCAAGTCCGCCCTGGTGGCCGAGCGCACCACCGGAGCGGTCAAGGAGGTCTCGGTCAGCGCTGAACCGACGGTCCGGATGGTCATCCCGGTCGACGGGAGTGGCGACGGCGGCCTGATGTCGATCGTGAAGTCACCGACCTACTCCCAGGACCGGCTGATGTACGCCTACATCAGCACCCCCACCGACAACCGGGTGATCCGCATCGCCGACGGCGACGTACCCAAGGATCTGCTGACCGGTATCCCCAAGGGAGCCATCGGCAACCCCGGGTCGCTGATCTTCACCAGTCCGACGACGCTGGTCGTCCAGACCGGCGACGCCGGCGACCCGGCCCGGGCGAATGACCCGAAATCATTGGCGGGCAAGGTTATCCGCATCGAGCAGCCCACCACGGTGGATCAGGCCCCGCCGACCACCGCGCTGAGCGGGATGGGCTCCGGCGGCGGCATGTGCCTGGACCCGGCCGACAAATCGCTCTACATCACCGACCGCACCCCGGCCGGTGACCGACTGCAGCGCATCGGACCGGATTCCAAGGCCACCACGGTCTGGACCTGGCCGGACCGGCCCGGCGTGGCCGGCTGCGTGGCCCTGGACGGCACCGTGCTGGTGAACCTGGTCAACACCAAGCAGACGGTCGCGGTGCAACTGGCTCAGGCCACCGGCGCGGTTACCGGCGATCCCGAGGTGGTGCGGGACGGCAAACACGGGCATGCCTGGGCGCTGGGTGTCGGCGCCGACGGCAATATCTGGGGAGCGACGGTCAACCGCACCGCCGGCGATGCGGAGAAACTGGACGACGTCGTCTTCCCGCTGTTCCCACAGGGCGGCGGCTTCCCGCGGTCCAACGCCGAGGTCACCTGACCGACAGCTGCAGATACTCCCGGCGCCGCGCGAGCACGCTGGGCAACCAGGGGCCGACCGCGGCGGCTTCGAACCACGTCGTGCGATCCAGCAGCAGTCGCAGCACCGTCGCCGCTTCCAGCCGCGCCAGCGGGGCTCCCAGGCAGAAGTGCAGCCCCTTGCCGAAGGTCATGTGCCCCTTGCCGGTTGAGCGGTCCAGCCGGAACTGCTCGGGTGTGTCGAACTGGGCGGGGTCGCGATTGGCCGCCCCCCACAGCAGCAGCACGCGGGAATCTGCGGGCAGCGCGACACCGGCGAGTTCGGTATCGCGCAACACATGTCGATGATGCGCCCGGAACGGCGGCTCGAGTCGCAGGGTCTCCTGGATGAACGCACCGAGTAGCTCCGGCTGGTCGCGGACCTGGCGCTGCAGGTCCGGCTCGGTCGCCAGCAGACCTACCGCCGTGCCCAGCAGCGAGGCCGTCGACTCGCCACCCGCACTGAACAGCGATATCAGGATCAACTGGGCGGTGAAGTTGTCCAATGTTTGCTCCGAGCACGCCGATGCCAGCACCCCCAGCAGGTCATCGCGCGGATCGGACTGTGCCGCAAGCAGGTGCGCGACGATGTAGGTGTACAGGTCCCCGAGCGCGCTCATCGACGCGGCCACCTGCTCCTGCGACACCAATCCGTCGAGCAACTGGGTGCTCGCATAGCCCCACCGGGCAAGCTGGTCGGCGTCGGCGTCGGGCACCCCGATGAGCCGGGACACGATGATCATCGGCAGCTGGTTGGCCACCGCATCCATCCACTCCACGGTGCCATCGGAACCCGCTGCCGCCCAGAGCTTCTCGAACGTGCTGACGATCAACGGCTCCAGATCCCGCACCCGCTTGGCGGTGAACTGGCCCAGCATCAGCTTGCGGTGCAGGGCGTGCGCGGGGTCATCGGCGGTGGCGAGGATGTGGGTGGGCCCGCCGACTGCGTCCATCGGCAGCGGCGCCACGCCGCGGCCGGGGGCATAGGTGATGGGCGCGGTGAGGTTGGAGGAGAAGTCCGACGGCCGGTTGGCCGCATCACTGACCGCGGCCCAACTGCTGGCGAGGTAGTAGTCCGAATCGCCGACCCGGTGCACGCCACCGTCCTCGCGCAACCGGCGGTAGAGCGGATAGGGGTCTTGAACCGCGGACTCGCTGAAGAAGTCCGCCGGGTCCACCACCGCCTGGGCCACCGGTGTCACTCCTGGCGGCGGACGCCGGCCGGCACCAGCCCCGGGTCGAACGTAGCCCGCGCGGCGACCGAGGCCGCGGCAGCCGAGACCACCAGAGACCCGTCACCCTCGTAGCCCTTGGGGAAGACGATCTCGGCGCTGTCGGGCCCGTCCCGGTGGGCCATCAGCCAGTCGTACAGCAGCCAGTCCAGCGCGCAGGCCACCGCCAGCGGGTCGGCCTCCGACGACCGTGATGCCGAGACCACCGACTGCAGGGCGTCGCGGTGCTCCTTGCGCGCAGCCTCCTTGTTCGTCCCGGAGCTGTCGAAGAACAGCATGGACAGGGTCAGCGGGAACCGTTGCCCCGCTTCGGTTCGCACCACCCAGCGCCCACCCTTCCACGGCTTCTCGGGGTCGACCTGCTGCATCTCCCCGAACCCGCCGACCACTCCCAGCGACGGCTCATCGAGTTCGCCGTCCAATGGCGCCGGGCCGAGCAGTCCCAGCGGCTGACGGGCCCGGATGGAGAACAGCGTGGCGGTGCCGATGATCTTGCCGGCCCGGACCTCGGCGGTCAGTCCGGTCTGCTCCAGTGCCGCGGCGTAGTCGAAGCACAACCGGTCCAGGGTGCGGTGCAACTCCAGCAGGTCGTCTCGTTCGGCGCCATCGGCCGGCCCCCGGCCCCCGCCCAGGATGTCGCCGAAGCGTTCCGCGGCGATGATGAGCGCATCGTCGAGGGCTTCCAGGTGGGTGGCGATCAGGCGGTCCGCCTCGTCGTCATCGACGACGAGCGCCTGCAGCGTCGTCGGGGCGCCGGCCGGGGTGGACCAGAAAAAGCCGATCTGGTCCTGTTCCTGCACGATGCGCGGCCTCATGCCGACCTCCTCCAGAGCATCACCCGGTTATTGCCGGAGTCCGCCACGGCAAGCCGGTCGCCGCGCAGCGAGAGTCCGTAGGGCCAGCACAGCGTGTCGTGTTGCACGGCGGTCCAGCGGTTCTCGCCGTTGGAGCCGAAATCCGGCTGCGCCAGGACATGCGCCGCCCCCCGGCAGAGCGGGCCATCGGGCATGCCGTCCCATATCAGCACCCGGTTGTTGGCGGTGTCGGCCACCGCCAGGGTGTCGCCGTCCAGGCAGGCCGCGTACGGGAAGCGGAACTTCTCATTGGTGTGCGGCCCGTACGGCCACTCCTCGGCGCTGGTGAAGTCCGGCTGTCCCAGCACCAGATCGGCATCGGTGTCACCGGCCGGTTGCGGCGCCCAGCCCAGCACCCGGTGGTCACCGGCATCGGCCACCAGCAGCAGGTCCTCATTGCCGGCGATATCGTGCGGCCACCGGAAACTCGCCGGGCCGGCCGGTCCCCCGCGGTTCTCCTCGTGCGAGACCCCGTCCGGTTGGCCCAGGATCACATCGGCGGGTTGATCGGGTTCCGGAATGCCGTTGCGCCAGCCCAGCACCCGACGGTTTCCGGTATCGGCGACCCAGAACGCGGTGCCGACCATCGCAATCCCGAACGGCCAGTAGAAGCTGGTCGCCGAACACTCGCCACCCCGGTTCACCTCGACCGCGCCCGGACCGGACTGGCCGATGATCACGTCGGGCGCGACGTCACTGGTTTCGGGCACGCTGTTCCACACCAGGATCCGGTGGTGCCAGGCATCGGCCACCACGAGTCGGTCGTCGTGGATCAGCACCCCGGTGGGCAGGTGCATCCCCTTCTCCGGGCCGCGGCCGGCGGCGCCGTGGCCCTCGCTCTCACCGTCGGGTTGGCCCAGCACCACGTCGGCGGGTTGCTCGTCGGCCTCGGGCAGTCCGTGCCAGATCAGCACGCGGTGGTTTCCGGAGTCGGCCACCACCAGATGCCGATCACCCAGGAACACCCCGCGCGGGGAATACATCCACGCCATCGACGGCTTCCCGGACGGCAGCGCCAGCCCGCCGGGAGCCGGTGCGCCAAGCCAGATCTCCGGTGCCCAGCCGCCGGACAGATCGACGGCGGGGACGACGTCGCGGCGCATCCCGAGCCCGCTGACGTTGTGCCGAACGGTATAACGGCTCACCCGACGCGCACCCAGACATCGCCGTCGTCGACCCGAAGCGGCAGCGCCTCGAGTTGGGCCCCGGGGGCACTGAGGCACTCCCCCGAGCCGGCATCGAAGCAGAACCCGTGCCACGGACAGGTCAGCGTGCCGTTGCCGACGTCGAGCACCGCGTTGTCCAACGGCAAGCCCTCGTGGGCGCACTCGTTGCGGTAGGCCGACAGTCGCTGGCCGAGGTTGACGACGATGAGTTCGATGCGCTCGCCCGCCGCCGTGCTGACCGTCGCGGTCGACAGGTCGTCAACCGCCAGTCCGGTGGCCGGACCGATATTGGCCCAGCCTTCGGCGGACGGATCACGGCCGATCCGCAACGACTCCAGCGGAATGAGCGTGGGCGTCGGCTCGGCTGCCACCACCTCGACCGCACTGATCGACGGAACGCCCTGCACCAGAGCCTCTTCCACCAGGTTGCGCAGTGTCACCGACGACATCGAGCACCCGTTGCAAGCCCCCTCCAACCGGACGAACGCGGTGCCGTCCTCGATGCCGACCAGCGACACGTCGCCGCCGTG
>JBFYOR010000235.1:0-2644 GCA_041303695.1 Mycobacterium sp.
GAAGTGGGCCCGCGACTCCAAGATCCTGGACATCTTCGAGGGCACTCAGCAGATCCAACTGCTGGTGGTGGCGCGCCGACTGCTGGGTCTCAGCTCAGCGGAGCTGAAGTAGCCGCAGACACACGAAAGCGGGCCGCCGGCTGATGCCGACGGCCCGCTTTTCGTGTTCGGTCTAGCTCTGGGGCGTGGCACCCAGGACACGCTGCAGGTCGGGCTTCATGGCCTGAAGCTCGCGACCCCAGTACGCCCAGTTGTGCGTACCGTTGTCCGGGAAGTTGAACACACCGTTGCGGCCGCCCGCCGCGAGGTAGTTGTCCTTGAAGGTGCGGTTGGTGCGGATGGTCAGGCCCTCCAGGAAGGTCGCCGGCACGTCGCCGCCGCCGAGTTCGTTGGGCTGGCCGTTACCGCAGTAGACCCAGAGACGGGTGTTGTTGGCGACCAGACGCGGGATCTGCTCCATCGGGTCGTTGCGCTTCCAAGCCGGATCACTGGACGGACCCCACATGTCCTTGGACTTGTAGCCGCCCGCATCGCCCATCGAGACGTTGATCAGACCCGGCCACCAGCCCTCGGAGGGGTTCAGGAAGCCCGACATCGATCCGGCGTAGATGAACTGCTGCGGGTGCCAGACGGCCAGGGTCATCGAGGCCGAACCGGCCATCGACAGACCGATCGCCGCGCTGCCGGTCGGCTTGACCTGCCGGTTGGCCGCCAGCCACGCCGGGGCCTCCTGGGTCAGGAAGGTCTCCCACTTGTAGGTGGAGCAACCGGCCTTCCCGCAGGCAGGCGCGTACCAGTCCGCGTAGAAGCTGGACTGCCCGCCCACCGGCATGGAAACCGACAGGCCGGACTGGTAGTACCACTCGAACGCCTGGGTGTTGATATCCCAGCCGTTGAAATCGTCCTGAGCGCGCAGGCCGTCGAGCAGCCAGACGTTGGGCGAGTTCTCGCCACCGCTCTGGAACTGCACGCGGATGGTCTTACCCATCGCGGCCGACGGGACATCCAGGTATTCGACCGGCAGGCCGGGGCGCGAGAATGCACCCGCGGTGGCCGTATCGCCGACCAGGCCCACCAGGCCCGGCATTGCAGCGGCAGCAACGGCTGCAACTGCGAATCGGCGCGACCAACCACGCACCTTCTCGGACACAGACTTCACCAATCCACCCCAGCTTTCTCTTATTGCGGCATGTCGGACTGCAACGATGAGTAAAACACGCTGCCGACGGCCTGTGAAATCCATACCCTGACATCGAGCCCTGCGCGGCTCTTGTTACGCCCACGCTCAAAAGCTGATGTCAGTGTCGTTTTTCCGACCGCCCAAACCCGGGAGTGTCCATGGAATCCTTCGTTCACCTGCGCAAAGGCACCACTCCGCGGCGCCTGCACGCCGACCTGGACGGCCTCAAGGACGACGAACTCGGCCGCGGCGGGTTCACCGGACGCACCGCGAATTTTTTCCGGCGACACGATCCGACGGATTTCCGCGCGTCGGGCCCGTTGCGCCCCGTCGACGTCCTCGCCGAGGCGCTCACCCCGGGCGACGCCACGGACGCGGCCGGGTTTCCGCTGCTGCTGTTCTCCAACCCCGACTGCCGGATCTCGCTGAGCCGCCGCAGCCAGGCCATGCCGTTCCACGTCCGCTATATCGACGGGGACCTGCTGTGCTTCGTCCACCAGGGCGAAGGCCGGCTGGAGACCGAGTTCGGACCGCTGGCCTACCGCTCCGGCGACTGGATCTATCTACCCAAGGGGTGTACCTGGCGGCAGATCCCCGACTCGGCGAGCAGCTGGCTGATGGTCGAGGCGACCGACGAGTTCCGCATGCCCGCACCCGGACCGCTGGGGCGGCACTGGCCGTTCGACCCCGCCCAGACGGTGATTCCCGACCCGTCGCCCATCGACGACGACGGCCGCGACGAGTACGAGGTGCGACTGGTCCACCGGCCGGTCGACGGGGCCGCCACGACATCACTGTTCTACAAGCACCACCCGATCGACGTCGAGGGCTGGCGCGGGGACAACTTCGCCTTCACCTTCAATATTGACGACTACAACGTCGTCACCTCCGACACCGTGCATCTGCCCGCCATGGTGCACCTGTTCATGGAGGCCACCGGGGTCTACGTCTGCAACTTCCTGCCCAAGCCCGCCGAGATGGCGCCGGGCACCGAACGCACCCCCTGGTATCACCGCAATGTCGACTTCGACGAGATCGCTTTCTTCCACGGCGGCTCGCTCTACGGCATCCCGATGCCGGCCGGATTGATCAGCCACGCACCGCAGGGCGTCCACCACGGCGCACCGGAGAAAGCCCGCGAGCGGGCCCGGCGCAAGTTCGACGATTTCACCTCGGTGGACTGGAAGGTGATCGCCGTCGACACCCGGCAGCGGCTGGTCCCGTCGCCGGAGGTGCTCGCGGCTGATCTAAGGCACCACGGGTGAAATACGAGCGAATCCCCTATCTGGTTGCGTTCACGAACGATTCGGGGATCAGAGACGTCTACGGCGGCCTGGCCGAGATCGTCGTCCTGGAGTGCTACCACCTCAAACCGGAATCGCCGAGCGACACCGTGCTGATCTTCATGCATCCCATCGGCGGCGGCGCCTACCTGCCGATGGTCAACGCCCTGGCCCGCGCCGG
>JBFYOR010000236.1:0-2933 GCA_041303695.1 Mycobacterium sp.
CTCGGCGTTCTCAACGACGTCACCATCACCCAGGCCTCGGCGGTGTTCGAACTCGCCCACGCGGGCAACGCCACCCGAAGGCAGCTCTTCTCCCGCGCCATGCGGGTGGGCAGCGATCACATCGCCAGCACCGTCTACACCCTGGTCTTCGCCTACGCCGGAAGCTCGCTGCCGCTACTGCTGCTGTTCAGTGTGGCCAACCGCTCGCTGACCGACGTGCTCACCACCGAGAGCGTGGCGATTGAGATCGCCCGATCGGCGGTCGGCGGTATCGCGCTGGCCCTTTCGGTGCCGCTGACCACTGCGCTCGCGGTGGTCCTGGCCACCCCTAACGCCGCTCCAGAAGCTCCAGCAGATACTGGCCGTAACCCGATTTGATTATGGCGCCGGCCCGTTCGGCCAGCGCGGCGTCATCGATGAAACCCATCCGCCAGGCGATTTCCTCGGGGCAGGATACTTTCAGGCCCTGCCGCGCCTCGATGGTGCGGACGAAGTTGCCCGCCTCCAGCAGTGAGTCGAAGGTGCCGGTGTCCAGCCATGCGGTTCCTCGCGGGAGCACCTGGACCGACAACCGGTCGTTGTTGAGATAGACCCGGTTGACGTCGGTGATCTCCAATTCACCACGGGCCGAGGGGCGCAACGAGCGGGCGATGTCGATGACGTCGTTGTCGTAGAAGTACAGACCGGGCACAGCATAGTTCGACTTCGGCGTGGCCGGCTTCTCCTCGAGGGCCAAAGCCCTTCCCTCGCCGTCAAATTCAACGACACCGTAGGCCGAGGGATTAGCCACCCAGTAGGCGAAGATCGATCCCCCGGTGACATTACGGAATCGGCTCAGATCTGTTCCCACGCCAGGGCCGTAGAAGATGTTGTCGCCCAGGATCAACGCCACCGGGTCGTCGCCGATGTGGTCGGCTCCGATCAGGAACGCCTGGGCCAGCCCGTCCGGGCTCTGCTGAACCGCATGGGTGATGTTGATTCCGAACTGCGAACCGTCGCCGAGTAGTCGCTGGAACGCCGGGACGTCCTGCGGGGTGGCGATGACCAGGACATCGCGAATCCCCGCCATCATCAGCGTGGACAGCGGGTAATAGATCATGGGCTTGTCGTAGACCGGCAGCAACTGCTTGCTGACACCGTGGGTGATCGGGTACAGCCGGGTTCCCGATCCGCCGGCCAGAATGATGCCCCGCATTGTCGCGCCTCAGGCCCGCAGGTCTTCGTCGGTCATATCGGTTGCCGCCAGTGCGGTCACCAGGTCATCGTGGCGGAACACCGCGGTGACGTGATCGTTCACCACCCGGAATACCGACGCGGCGGTCCGGACACTGTCGGGATCGGATCGGGCAGCGATGCGCTCCTGAACCACCACGACGCCGTCGCGGTAGTAGATCTCACCGACCTCGACGGTGGCGTCGGTCGCCAGCGCCCAATCCCGCAGCGCGGCGTGGCCTTGCGCGGCGCCGTGCGCGTCGCCGATCTCGATATCGTCGCTGGACAACCCGGCCAGGGTGCCGAGGTCCTCCTGGCTCAGCGCGTCATGCCAGGCGAGGACGGTGGCGATCTCCGAAGTGCTCATGGGCACGCTCCTTGCTGATTGTTTCGCTGACGCCCAAAACTACCGGGCTAGAACGGTGTGCGGGCCAACCAGGTGTCCCACACCGCCTGATCGCCGAAGATCTCCAAGCCCAGTTCCGCGGCGGTGCCGCGGCGCACGATGGCCAGCAGCAGATCCCGTGAGCGCCCGCGCAGCGCCACGGTGGCGCGGGCATGTTCATGGTCGACGGCGATTCCGTCCGGACGGCCCAGGACGGTCCACTCCCCCGCCTCGCCGAGGCGCGCGTCGGTGGCATGCAGGTGCAGCGACTGGCCGTCGCCCAGCGGCCGGTCCCCGCCGGCCGGACCTTCGGCGTCGGCCCGGATCATCACCCGCTCCAGGTACTCGGTGATCCCGTCGGCGGCAATAGCCGGTTCGATCTGGAAGTCGACACCGAGCGCCAGTGCCGCATCGGCGCGGTGCACCGCAGTCTCATGCATCCGGCGACGGATCCACCAGGCCGACGGGCGCATCCCCAGGAACGTCCACACCGGGGTCTCGGGACCGGATTGTGCGACGGCATCGAGCAACTCCCGGACCCCCTGCCGCAGCCAGCCCATCTGAGCGTCCCGGTCAGCCGGGGGCTTGCCTCCCGGAACGGTGCGCGGGTCGATGAACTCCCCGGCCTGCTCTGCCACGATCTGCGCGCTCCAGCGATCGCCGCGGCCGACGTGGCGCATGAGTTGGTCCAGTGTCCACTCCGGGCAGGTCGGGACCGGAGTGGCGAGGTCCGCCTCGCGCAGCAGTTCGGCGAGGGCGGCGTTCTCGGCGATCAACCCTGTCGCGGTGTCCACGGGAAGGAATTTACGCCGGGGGCCGAAGGATCATCAGCTGGATGGCGACAGCGGCCAGAGCGGGCTCTCCGCGGCGTCCGACCCGGTTGAAGCAGATCCCCCGGAGTCAGAGCTGTCGGAGTCAGAGCTGTCGGTAGACGCCTGCGTGCTCGGGGACGATGGCGGCGACGCCGACGAGGTCGCGGGAGACGCCGTGGACGAAGCGGTGGACGAAGCGGTGGACCAAGCCGTGGCCGACGAGGTCGCGGTGGTCGGGGACGCCGACTCGACAGCCGCCTCGGTCCCGGAGGTCGACGGACTGCTTGGGGAGATCGGTGTCGTGGACGGGTATCGAAGCGTCGGCGTACCGAGGGCCGGCGCCTGGAAGATCGATGTCAGCAGCGGCGGCACGATGGGCAGCGGCACGACGATCGGCGGGATCACCGGAGCGGGCGCCGCCGGGGCCGGAGCGACCGTCACGGTGACCGGAGCGGCCGGAGCCGGCACCGCGGGCACCGCAGGCGGGGCCGGCGCGGAGATCTGGGCTGGGGCACTCGGGACGG
>JBFYOR010000237.1:0-5488 GCA_041303695.1 Mycobacterium sp.
CTTCATGATGCGCCACATCATGTCGGCGACGTCCTCATCACCGACCTGCCAGGTGATCTTCTGGGTGATGAAGAACCCCTCGCCCAACGCGGTCTGTTTGGGGCCGACGACATCGGTCAACTCGGCGGTGACGCTGACCTGTTCACCGGGACGCAGATAGCGGTGGTAAGTCTGCTCGCAGTTGGTGGCAACGACACCGACGTAGCCGGCCTCATCGAAGAGCCCGAGGATCCTGCCCAGCGGGTCGTCGTCAGCGCGAACTCCACCCAGACCCGCCATGGTCCAGACCTGGATCATCGCCGGCGGCGCGACGATGCCCGGATAACCGGCGGCCCGGGCGGCCGCTTCATCGACATAGATCGGGTTCTTGTCGCCGATGGCGTCGAGCCAGTGGTCGACCATCGGCTGGTTGACCGCGTGACGGCCCTTGCGGGGCTTGCTCTTTCCCTCGGCCTTGATCCGCTCGGCGGCGGCCTTGATCTCGTCGACCGCCATTACCGCGCTCCTCTGCTCTTCGCGCAAGCGCTCATCGCGGAACCCGGGGCACGCCCAGCCCGGCAGCGGCCACCTGCTCGCGCATGACCTCGTTGACCCCGCCGCCGAAGGTGATCACCAGGCTGCGCTTGGTCTGGGAGTCCAGCCAGTCGAGCAACTCCGCTGTCTCGTCCTCGGCCGGGTTGCCGTACTTGCCGACGATCTCCTCGGCGAGCCGGCCGATCCGCTGAATACGCTCGGTGGAGAACACCTTGGTGGCGGCGGCGTCGGCGATGTCGACGGTCTCACCGGCCGCCGCGACCTGCCAGTTGAACAGTTCGTTGATCCGCCAGACCGCCTTGATCTCACCGAGGGCGCGCCGGACGTCGTCGCGGTCGATCGGGGTGACGCCGTCACCGCCGGGCTTGGATGCCCATGCGTGCACCCGGTCGTAGAGCCCGGCGATCTTGCCGGCCGGTCCCAGCATCACCCGCTCGTGGTTGAGCTGGGTGGTGATCAGCCGCCAGCCGGCGTTCTCCTGGCCCACCAGCATCTCGGCCGGGACCCGCACATCGTTGTAGTAGGTCGCGTTCGTGTGGTGAGCGCCATCGGAGAGGATGATCGGCGTCCACGAGTAGCCGGGATCGGTCGTGTCGACGATGAGGATCGAAATCCCTTTGTGCTTGGCCGCTTCCGGGTCGGTGCGGCAGGCCAGCCAGACGTAGTCGGCGTCATGGCCGCCGGTGGTCCAGATCTTCTGGCCGTTCACCAGGTATTCGTCGCCATGGCGGACCGCTGAGGTGCGCAGCGAGGCCAGGTCGGTGCCGGCCTCCGGCTCGGAGTAGCCGATCGCGAAGTGCACCTCACCGGCAAGGATCGCCGGCAGGAACTTCTTCTTCTGCAGCTCGGTGCCGTATACCTGGAGCGTCGGACCGACGGTCTGCAGCGTGACAGCGGGCAGCGGCACATCGGCACGGGCCGCCTCGTTGACGAAGATCTGCTGCTCGATGGGGCCGTAGCCGAGGCCACCGTACTCCGTGGGCCAGCCCACCCCGAGCTTGCCGTCGGAGCCCATCCGCTTGATCACCGCACGGTAGGCCTTGCCGTGGCGGTCGACCTCCATCTCCCTGGCCTCGTCGACCGAGATGAGGGTGGAGAAGTACTGCCGCATCTGGGCCTGAAGATGGCGCTGCTCGGGGGTCAGTTCTATATACATTGCGCTCCAACCAGATCGAGCCGATAAGCCGGGCCGCCCAACAGGCGGGTCACATCCTTGATCGCGGAGTAATAGCGGTGCATCGGATAGGTCACGTCCATGCCCATACCGCCGTGCAGGTGATGGCAGGTCTGCATGGCCGGGGGCGCCTGCGAGGTCAGCCAGTAGGCCAGCACGTCGAGATCGTCGCCGGCGTCGCGGCCCTCCGCGAGCCGCCAGATCACCGACGTCGATGCCAACGCAAGTGTCCGGGCGGCGATGTAGACATCCGCCAACTGCGCCGATACGGACTGGAAGGTGGCCAGCGGCCGGCCGAACTGATGCCGGTTGGTGACGTAGTCGGCAGTGAGCCGGACCGCCCCCGTCACCAGGCCGGCGGCGAAAGCACCGACGGCGGCCAGCACCAGCTGGTTTAGTCGTTGGACGTCTCCGTCCTGCAGGACTGCGCTGGAGTCGATCTCGACATCGCTGAATGTGACGGCGAATTCCTCACCGCCTGCCGAGTTGGGCGTCTTGGTGAGCCGCACACCGTCGGCGTCCGGCGCGACCACGGCGATACCGGCGTCGGTGCTGACCAGCATCCAACTCGCCTGAGAGGCATACGGCACGGCGATCTTGGTGCCGTTGAGCCGGCCGGCGGACAGCGTGGTCGCGGGCCGGTCCGGCAGTGCGGCACCCGGCTCGTTGAGTGCGGCGGTCAGGATCGCGCCCTTAGCCACGCCGTCGAGGAATCGGTTCTGCTGATCCTCCCCGGCCATCTCCAACAGCGGTACCAGGCCCATACCCAGGGTGGCCAGGGCCGGCGAAACCGTTCCATGCCTGCCGATCTCGGTGAGCGCGGTCGCGATCTCGGGCAGCCCGACTCCATCGCCGCCAAGACGATCCGGAACACCGAGTGCGGTGACTCCGCCGGAAACCAAAGCCTCCCAGGTGTTCTCACGGTCAAGAACCAAGTTGACGACGTCAGCGACAGCCTGCTGTTCGGGGGCCGGAGTGAAGTCCACCGGATGCCTCCTATAGGTGTGGTCCGCTAGTGGGAAGCGGTGGATGATCCGGTGTAGTCGACCTGCCAGTGCTTGATGCCGTTGAGCCATCCCGACCGGAGCCGCTCAGGTTCGCCGATCGGCGACAGGTCCGGCATCTGATCGGCGATGGCATTGAAGATCAGATCGATGGTCATCCGGGCGAGGTTGGCCCCGAGGCAGTAATGCACCCCGGTGCCGCCGAAACCGACATGCGGGTTGGGGTCGCGAAGGATATTGAACTTGTGAGGTGTGTCAAAAACCTCCTCGTCGAAGTTGGCCGACCGGTAGAACATGACCACCCGTTGGCCCGCCTTGATCGGCACGCCGGACAGTTCGGTGTCCTTCACCGCGGTGCGCTGGAAGGCCGTCACCGGCGTGGCCCAGCGGACGATCTCGTCGGCGGCCGTCGCCGGGCGCTCGCGCCGGTAGAGCTCCCACTGGTCCGGGTTGTTGAGGAAGGCGATCATTCCGTGGGTGATCGAGTTGCGGGTGGTCTCACTGCCGGCGACGGCAAGCATCAGGACGAAGAAGGCGAACTCGTCGTCGGTGAGCTTCTCCCCGCCGAAGTCGGCGTTGATCAGGGCGGTGACGATGTCCTCGCCGGGATTCTCGGCCTTCTTGGCGGCCATCTCCATGGCGTAGCCCAGCAGTTCCATCGACGACTGCCGGCCGTCCACGTGGGCGAACTCCGGGTCCTCGTTGCCGGTCATCTCGTTGGTCCAGCGGAACAGCTTGTCCCGTTCATTCTGGGGAACGCCGAGAAGTCCGGCGATCACCTGCAGCGGGAGCTCGGAAGCAACCTGTTCGACGAAGTCGCCGTAGCCCTGGGCTGCGGCGGTTTTCACGATGGTGTGGGCGCGCTCGGCAAGCTCGTCGCGCAGCCGTTCCACGGCCCGGGGGGTGAAGCCGCGGGAGATGATGCGGCGCAGCCGGTCATGGTGCTCGCCGTCCATGTTGAGCAGAATGACGCTCTGCATATCAATGTCTTCGCGGACCATGTCATCGGCGAATTGCGGCAGTGCGGTGTTCGGCCCACTCTGGAAGACATCGTTGCGCCGGGAGACCTCTTTGACGTCGCGGTGCTTGGAGAGCACCCAGTAGCCGCCGTCGTTGAACCCGCCCTTGCCGATCTGCTGCTCGCACCACCAGATCGGGGCGGCTTTGCGTAGTTCGGCCAACTCCTGCACCGGCAACTGCACCACGTTGCGATCCGGGTCGAGGAAGTCGAAGCCGTGCGGCAGGTTCAGACTCGGCGTGGGGGTTGGCCCAGGGGTCGACATTGCGGTGCGCTCCTCGTATGACGTGATCTAGTGTCAGTAAAACACGGCTCCACCGCAGACAAAAGGCATCGAGCCATCCTCGCTTGTCATCGTACTGAAACGTGTTCTAGCCTTCACCGCATGGGTAATCCTGTCATCGTCGAAGCCACCCGCAGCCCGATCGGCAAGCGCGGTGGCTGGCTGTCCGGCCTGCACGCCACCGAACTGCTCGGTGCGGTGCAGAAGGCGGTAGTCGACCGGGCCGGCATCGATCCCGGATTGGTGGAGCAGGCCATCGGCGGCTGCGTAACGCAGTACGGCGAGCAGTCCAACAACATCACCCGGGTGGCCTGGCTGACGGCGGGGCTTCCCGAGCAGGTGGGCGCCACCACCATCGACTGCCAGTGCGGCAGCGCCCAGCAGGCCAACCACCTCATCGCCGGGTTGATCGCCGCCGGCGCGATCGACGTCGGCATCGCCTGCGGCATCGAGGCGATGAGCCGGGTCGGACTCGGCGCCAACGCCGGACCTGACCGCTCGAGGATCCGCGCTGAGTCATGGGATATCGATATGCCCGACCAGTTCACCGCCGCCGAGCGCATCGCCCAGCGCCGCGGCATCACCCGCGCCGACCTCGACCACCTCGGCCTGATCTCCCAGCAGAAGGCCAAACGCGCCTGGGACGAGCACCGTTTCGACCGGGAGATCTCCGCGATCGAGGCGCCGATCATCGACGAGAACAAGCAGCCCACCGCCGAGCGGCACATGGTCGGCCGGGATCAGGGCCTGCGCGACACCACCGCCGAGGGTCTGGCCGCCCTCAAACCCGTCATGGAAGGCGGCATGCACACCGCGGGCACCTCATCGCAGATCTCCGACGGCGCGGCCGCGGTGCTGTGGATGGACGAAGCCAAAGCGAAGGCGCTGGGCCTCGTTCCCCGCGCCCGGATCGTGGCCCAGGCCCTCGTCGGGGCCGAACCGTACTACCACCTCGACGGCCCCGTGCAGTCCACCGCGCGGGTGCTGGAGAAGGCCGGGATGACGATGGACGATATCGACCTGGTCGAGATCAACGAGGCGTTCGCCTCGGTGGTGCTCAGCTGGGCCCAGGTGCACAACGCCGATATGGACAAGGTCAACGTCAACGGAGGCGCCATCGCCCTGGGCCACCCGGTCGGCAGCACCGGCAGCCGGCTTATCACCACAGCGCTGCACGAACTGGAGCGCACCGGTCAGAGCACGGCGCTGATCACGATGTGCGCCGGCGGGGCACTGTCCACCGGCACCATCATCGAACGGATCTAGACGATCAGATCCGATTCGGAGCGCATCGCGGCCGCACAGGCTTATATCGACGCACTGGTCAGCCATGACGGCGACTCGGTGCCGTTCGCTCCCGACTGCACCCGCATCGAGCAGGGCGTCAAGAACGGCTTCTCCGGAAAGCATCTGCGCCGCAGCCTTGCTCGCGGTCCGCAGTACCGGATCATCCAGTCCACCACCACCCCTGAGTT
>JBFYOR010000238.1:0-5188 GCA_041303695.1 Mycobacterium sp.
CCGCACCGATGCGGATAGCCGGGGACCGGTGCAACTCGTCGCGTTCGGCGATGCCGTAGGTGTCGTGGGAGTCGGTGCCGGCATGCGGGAAGACCCAGGTGTCGCGCGGGATCTGTAGATAGGTCGCCTTCTGCACCGAGCACAGTACGACGGCTGCGGACTGGTCGACCATATTGTTGGAGTTCATCAGCTTGGGGTAGGGCCAGCTGATCATCCGATTGTCCGGGCCCGGCTGCCAGATCTGTTCGGCCGAGAGCGCCTCGCGACTCCAGGCATGCGGGTTGGCCTGGGCCACAGCGCTGAACTGCGCCCACAGCTGTCCGATTCTCCGCCGGTGATCGTCGATGGACTCCGCCTCGGCGATCCTCAGGGCCTGGTCGAACATCGGGTAGACGAACGACGGCCGGTCCAGTCCGATGCGGTCCTCGCCGGGGCCCGACATCGGCACGCTGCCGTCGCCCCCGGGCGGTATCGGAACCGACTCGTCCTGGCGGGTCCATTGCGGCCGCAGTCCCCTGGCCCGTAGTCGCATCCGGGTCCGCCAGGTCTCGGCGCCGGTCAGCAGCACGGCCTCCGCGCGGCCGCGCTGGATGTCCAGGCAGGCCTGATTGAGCAGCGACTGCGGGGTGTTCCCGCCGATGCCGGTATAGACGGTGGAGGCAGTCGCCCCGATCCGCTCGCCCAGCAACACCCCCGGATCGCGGTACCGCCAGGACAGCAGGTTGACCACCCGGATGGAGTCCAGGGCCGCCAGCACCCGGGGGTCGGCGGCCTCCCTGGCGGCTGCGGCCATCAAGTCGACAGGCTCGACCTCAGGAGCCTCCTCGCGCTGATTGACCTGACCGACACCGACGATCACCGGTGTGCGCGGGTCCAGGCTCATCGACTGCCCCTTTCTCTTGACGGGTGTCAACTTAACATCGAGGCAATCCCCACCCGGTGAACGTCCGGCGGGGTCGATCTTCCGGCAAATGACGACGCCCCCGGCCGAGTGTGTCCATCAGTGCAAAAAGCGCGTCACTGCCCCCGTCGAGCAACCGGGCGTGCGATCATGGTCGCCGCACAGAACTGAAAGGATGCGCATGACAAAGCCGTTCAAGGGAGTCATCAAGCTCGACGTCCGGGACTCGACTCCCGACTGGGGCCCATATGAACTGAAGAAGGCTCCTGAGGGCGCGCCCAACATCCTGATCGTGCTCTACGACGACACCGGCCTGGCCGCCTGGTCCCCGTACGGCGGCGGGATCACCATGCCGACCCTGGACCGGCTGGCCGACAACGGCGTGGCCTACACCCAGTGGCACACCACCGCGCTGTGCTCACCGACCCGCTCAACCTTCCTGACCGGGCGCAATCACCACGTCAACCGCTCGGCGGCCATTACCGAGGGATCCAACGGGTTCCCCGGAGCGGCCGGGCGGCTTCCCGCCGAATGCGCGACCATCGGCCAGGTTCTGCAGGACAACGGCTACAGCACCTTCTGGATCGGGAAGAACCACAACGTCCCTGAGGAGGACATCTCCGCCGGCGGCAGCCGCTCGGAATGGCCGCTGTCCAAGGGCTTCGACCGGTTCTACGGCTTCCTGGGCGGTGAGACCAACAACTGGTATCCCGACCTGGTCGAGGACAACCGGTTCATCGAACCGCCGTACGGTCCCGACGAGGGCTATCACCTCTCGAAGGACCTGGCCGACCAGGCGTTGCGGATGCTGCGCGACCAGCACTCGGCCACCCCGTCCAAGCCTTGGTACATGTGGTTCTGCCCCGGCGCCAACCACGCGCCGCACCACGCGCCGCAGGAGTACATCGCCAAGTACAAGGGCAAGTTCGACGATGGCTACGAGGTCTACCGGGAATGGGTCCTGGCGCGGATGATCGAACGCGGCGTCATGCCCGAGGGCACCGAACTGACCCCGCTGAACCCGATGCCCGAAGACATCGCCAATGAGGTCGACTTCGTGCGGCCGTGGGGCGAACTCAACGACGACGAGAAAAAGTTGTTCGCCCGGATGGCGGAGGTGTTCGCCGGCTTCTCGGAGTACACCGACGTCCAGGTCGGCCGGATCATCGACTACCTCGAGCAGACCGGCCAGCTGGACAACACCCTGATCTTCTACTGCGCCGACAACGGCGCCTCCGGCGAGGGCTCGCCGAACGGATCAGTGAATGAGAACAAATTCTTCAACGGCTACCCCGACGAACTGTCGGAGAACATGCAGTACCTCGACACGTTGGGCAGCCCGGAGACCTACAACCACTACCCGACCGGGTGGGCGGCGGCGTTCTCCGCACCGTTCCAGATGTTCAAGCGCTACGCGCAGTTCGCCGGCGGCACCTGCGACCCGCTGGTGATCCACTGGCCCAAGGGCATCAAGTCCAAGGGCGAGATGCGTCACCAGTACCACCACTCCACCGACATCGTGCCGACGATCCTGGACGTGACCGGATTGGAGATGCCGACGGTGTACCGGGGTGTGGAGCAGTACCCCCTCAACGGGGTGTCGATGCGCTACAGCTTCGATGCCGCCGACGCCCCCACCGAGAAGAAGCGCCAGTATTACGCCATGCTGGGCACCCGTGGCCTGTGGCAGGACGGCTGGAAGGCCTCGGCTCTGCACGCGCCGATCAGCGGTAAGGGCCACTTCGAGGACGATAAGTGGGAGCTCTACCACGTCGATGAGGACCGGGCCGAGTCACGCAACCTGGCCGACGAGCACCCGGAGAAGCTCAAGGAGCTCATCGACGCCTGGTTCGAGGAGGCCGAAGCCAACTTCGTTCTGCCCCTTGATGATCGCACCGCCGTCGAGCAACTGGGCAACGCCCGGCCGCAGGCCGAGCCGCCGCGCAACCGCTACATCTACTACCCCGACACCGCCCCGGTGCCGGAGGGTGCCGCGGTGAATGTGCGCGGTCGCTCCTACAAGATCGTCGCCGATGTGGAGGTGACGCCGGAGTCCGAGGGCGTGATCTTCGCGCACGGCTCGCGGTTCGGCGGCCACACCCTGTTCATCAAGGACGGCAAGCTTCAGTACGTCTACAACTTCCTGGGGATCAAACCGGAACAGACCTTCGTCTCAGACCCGCTGGAACCGGGCAACCGGACTCTGGGCGTGGAGTTCATCCGGGAAGGCGCCGGCGAGTACGGCGAGTCCACCGGGACTGCCAAGCTCTACGTCGACGATCAGGTGGTGGCGCAGGGTCCGATGCGGGCCCAGGTCGGCAAGTTCACCCTGTCCGGTGACGGGTTGTGCGTCGGGTTCGACAGTGCCGATCCGGTGAGCCGCTCCTATCCGCCCGGATTCCCGTTCACCGGCGGTCGGATTCTCGGTGTCGGCGTCGACGTCGGCGAGGACCAGTACCTGGATCTGGAACGGGAAGCGGCCGCGGCGTTCGCCCGCGACTGACCAAGAAACCGCGATCGGCCCCGTCGGTGCTCAGGCGTCGGCGGGGCCGGTCCGGTAGATCGACTTCAGGTTGAAGAACTCATCGAGTCCCTCCGGACCCAGTTCCCGGCCGATCCCGCTGGCCTTGACCCCGCCGAACGGTGCGCCGATATCCAGCTGGTAGTCGTTGATGCCCACTGTGCCGGTCCTGATCTCGCGGGCCACCTCGGTGGCCCGCGCCACATCGGTCGACCACACGGAACCTGCAAGTCCGAACTCGCTGTCATTGGCCAGGCCGATGGCGTCGGCATCACTGTCATAGGGGATGACTGCCAGGACCGGGCCGAAGATCTCCTCCTGGGCGATCGTGTCGGAGTTGTCGACGTCGGCGAACACCGTCGGTGAGACGAACCAGCCGCGTGGCTGGTTGCGCGGAACACCTCCGCCCACAACGAGTTTCGCCCCGCTGCTCTTTCCGGCCTCGATATAGCCGAGGACGCGTTCACGTTGGCGGGCGCTGACCACTGGGCCGATATCGGTCTCCTTGTCCAGAGGATCGCCGACGGTCAGGTTGTTGACGAGATCGGCCAGCGCATCGACGACTTCGCCGTAGCGCGAGCGCGGCGCCAGGATCCGCGAACCCAGGAAGCAGGTCTGGCCGTTGTTGATGAAGGAGACCGACCGCAACCCGCGCATGGTGGCGGCCAGGTCGGCGTCGTCGAGGATGATCGCCGCGGACTTGCCGCCCAGTTCCAGCGTCACCGGCCGCAGTAACCGGCCGCAGACCTCGCCGATGATGCGTCCGACGGAGGTCGATCCGGTGAAGCTGACCTTGTCCACGCCGGGATGGGAGACCAGGTGTGCACTGGCCTCCGTAGCACCCGGGACCACGTTGAACACCCCGGCGGGCAGCCCCGCCTGTTGCGCGGCCTCGGCGAAAACCATGGCATCCAAAGCTGTTTCGGGTGAGGCCTTGAGGACAACGGTGCAGCCGGCGGCCAGGGCCGGCGCGAATTTGAAGGCCGCCAGCGCCTGCGGATAGTTCCACGGCACGATCGCGGCAACGACTCCGACCGGCTCCCGGCGCACGATGGTGTGACCGTTCGCGCTGGGGCGGATCTCCTCGATCGGGGTCGCGGTGATGAGCTTGGCGTAGTAACCCAGCAGCGCCGCCGGGAACAGCCCGTTGGCGGCCCCGGACAGTGACATCGGCATGCCGTTCTCGCGGGATACCAGCTCGCTGGTGCCGGCGGCGCGCTGGTGCAGCGCCGCGGCGAAGGCCTTCAGGACCGCGGCCCGGTGATCCGGTGATGCCCCGCTCCATTCCGGCAGCGCGGCCCGCGCCGCGGCGACGGCGGCGTCGATATCGGCTTCGGTGGCGCTGGCGCCGTCGCCCAGGAGTTCGCCGGTCGCCGCCTCCAGCACCGGTTCCGCCTTATCGGCGATGTGAAACTCGCCGTCGATGAACAGCTGCGGCGGGGTCTTGATACTCATGGTCTTACTAGTCCCGGTCTTACTATTCATAGCGGCACTCCGGAGTTCTCGGCGGGGGCGAACAGCACGCCTGCGGTGATCAGGCGGTCGATCTCATCGGCGTCCATCGCGAGCAGGTCGCGGCAGATCAGTCGGGTGTCCGCACCCGGCAGCGGCGCCGGACGCAGCGGAGCGGCGGGGATGTTCCGGTAGCGGGCGGGGCCGGCCTCGCTGGGCAGGGTCACCTCGAAGCCCGGGTGAGCCATCTCGACCAGGACCTCGCGGGAGATCAGTTGCGGATCGTTGAGCACGTCCTCGGCCCGGTACATCGG
>JBFYOR010000239.1:0-3985 GCA_041303695.1 Mycobacterium sp.
GCGGCGATCCAGGATCTCCGGATCGAATCCGACCCCATCGTCGGCAACGCGTAGGACGGTCGCGTCCCTCTCCCGATGCAGACCGACGTCGAGATGGGCGGCACGGGAATGCTTGTGCGCGTTGGCCAGCAGCTCACGGGCGGCACGGTAGATCAGCGTCTGGGCCTCGGGTCGGCCCACTTCGTCGACATCAACGGCGACCGGGGTTCCCCAGCGCTGCTCGTTGCGCTGAGCCAGTTCACTCACTGCCGCGCTGAGCCCGACCTGGGCAAGCACCTGCGGGTGCAGTGTGCTGACGGTGGTCCGCAACGCTGAGACGGTCTCGCGCAGTGCGGAATCCAGCCGATCGAAACCGGCGGCGGTGGGGTTCTCCCGCAACTCGTCGAGGTCCAGCCGAGCAGCCAGCAGGTTCTGCAGCGGACCGTCGTGCAGTTGCTCGGAGAGTTCCCGATTGCTGCGTTCGTCGGCCAGCATCGACTCCGCGACCAGCCGGCGGCGCACATCGAGCAGCGCCGACACCCGCACCCGCCGGCGCGCCAGGGTGAACGACAGCGCGGTGATCGCCGCGGTGAACCACAGCAGACAGCCCACTTGCACGTAGACCACGCTCGGAATCTCATCACCCATCTTCTGATCCCGGGTGGCGTAGACCGCCCAGGCCAGCAGGTAGCCCAGTGATGCGCTCAACCCCAGGGCCCCGGTGATCAGCGGGCTGTCCAGAAAGGCCACCGAGATCGGCAGCAGGAAGAAGATCGGGTACAGCGCAATGGTCGCCGGCCCGGACACCACGCACAGCACCACGACGATGCCGACGTCGACGACGGTCGAAGCCCACCCGTACCACCGCCGTGCCGGCCCGCGCAGAACGAAGATCAGCCAGCCGACCGCGGCGACGGCATAGCTGATGAGCACCGCATTGAACACGCCTTCGAATCGATGTTCCACGTGCGTGTGATAAACGAGAAGCGCGATCAGGGCGATCAACACCAGCCGCAGAAACGAGCGGATCCGCAGCGGCTCGCTGGTCAGGAAATCCAGCACCCGGGCCACGAGTCGTCCCACGAGCTAGTCCAGCATTCCCCGGCGCATCGCCTCGGCGACGGCGGCCGCTCGATCCCCGACGCCGAGCTTCTCGTAGAGCCGCTGCACGTGGGTCTTGACCGTCGACGGAGCCAGGAACAGGGTCTTGGCGATCATCGGGATGCTGCCGCCGCCGGCAATCAGGTTGAGCACCTCGAGTTCGCGGGCACTCAGCGCCGGGCCGGTCGGCTCGGCGCGGCGGCGAATCTCCGCGGCGAGGCCGGAAGCCAGATTGGGCGCAACGACATCACGGCCCTGAGCGCAGTCGATCACCGCGTCGACGATCTCCGAGCGCGACGACTCCTTGGGTAGAAAGCCCGCCGCGCCCTGTTGCAGCGCGTGGTAGACGATCGCCGCATCGTTGTTCGCCGACACCAGCAACACCCGGGTGGCTAACCCGTCGCGCAGCACAGCGGCGGCGACCTGGGCTCCGTCCATACCGGGCATCTGATGATCGAGCAGTGCGACCTGCGGTTGATGTTCCTTGATCGCCGCCAGCGCCGAGGGGCCGTCCTGCGCCTCGGCGACCACCTCGACCAGACCGCTCCCGGTCAGCGCGCGGACCAGTCCGTCCCGGAACAGTGGGTGATCGTCAGCGACGACCGCCCGGACCTTCTGATTGTTGAAGGTTTCACGCATCCGGGGATCGTCGCACAGCTTCCCGGGATCAACAGGGACAACCGTGATGGTTCGCTGATGTCGTGCTGGCACCCCGACGGCGATGGACTGCTGCTCACAGCGGTCCTCCAATTGGTGGACAACAAGATCAGCCTTTAGCTGGCCCGATTGACCGACGGAATCCGGTGCCGGCGTGGACGAGAGTCGAATCAGGCCGAACAACCTCGGTCTGGGAGACAACCAGGAGGAATCATGAACCGCACCGCCAACCGCCGCGTCGCAGCCCTCATTGCCCGCCCCGTGCTCGCCGCCGGAATCCTGCTCGGCGGCATGACGCTCGGGCTCGCGCCGCAGGCATTCGCCGAACCCGCGCCGGCCGCGCAGTGCAGCAGCATGGCGATGCCCGCCACACAGGCCGGCGCCAGCAACCCCAACCCGCTGACCAGGGCCGGACAGGTCGGAGTGGCGGGTGCCCCCGCCTCGACGACCGGCAGCATGGACATGAACTGCCAGGCCGTCGGACACGGCTGAGCAGGCCCGCCGAGCGCGCCCTCGCTGTAAGGTCCGCCGATGACTGCGACGCTGTTGATCTCGCTTGTCCTGGTGTTCCTCATGGGGGTCGCCATCCAGCGGGGCAACACCTGCACTGTCGTCGCGTTCGACGACGTGGTGCACCGCCGATCCTGGGACCGGCTGCTGGCCATCGTCTACGCCTGGTTCTGGGTGGCCGGCGGTCTGGCCCTGCTGGCACTGGCGACAGGAGTGCGGCCCATGGCCCAGGTGGTGCCGATAACCCTGTGGTCGGTGCTCGGCGGCCTGCTACTTGGGGTCGGCGCGGTGGTCAACGGCGCATGCACCACCGGAGCGATTGCCCGGATCGGTTCCGGGGAGTACGCCTTCGGACTGACGCTGCTGGGGTTCTATCTGGGATGTGTGATTGCCCCGCACCTGTTCGGCCGGCTGACGACGGCGCACATCCGGTCGACACCCGCCGCGACCTCCGTCGACTATCCGGTCTTGGCCCTGATCGGCCTGGGTGTCGTCGCCGCGTTGACGGTGCACCGGCTTGTCAGCGGTCCACACGAAAGCGTCCGCGATTTTCTACAGCACGCCTGGGATCCGCGGACGGCGACGTTCATCATCGCCCTGCTGTTCGTCGCACTGGTTCAACTCTTCGGCCCGTGGGCCTACACCGACCTGCTGGGCGACATCTCCCGCGGTGTCGATCATCTGGCGGCGCAACGGGTGGCACTGCTCGTCGCACTACTGGCCGGCGCGGTGGTGGCGGGGCGGTCGATGAAGGGCGCCAAACAGATCGGGCCGCTGGCACCGCGGGTGATCCGGTGCTTTGCCGGCGGGGTGATCATGGGAACCGGATTCGCCGTCGCACCAGGGGCATTCGACGGCCTGACGCTCTACGGCCAGCCGCTTCTGCTGCCGTTCGCCTGGGCGGTAATGGGCGCCTCCTACGTGTCGATCCTGCTCGGAGTCCTCTACCTGCGCTCAGGCTGGGGAGCCTGGATCAAGGCGCTGCGCGGATGAGCCGGGACTGGGTGCGCCGTACCGTCGACGTCGACGGACACCGGGTGATGACCTTCACCCTGGGCGAAGGTCCGCGCACCGTGCTGCTGGTCCACGGAGGTCCGGGCTGCCCCTCTCGCTATCTCCGGGACAGCCACGAGGCCCTTGTTGATCGCGGCCTGCGACTGGTGACCTGGGACCAGTTGGGCTGCGGGGAATCCGATGATCCCGCCGAGCCTTCGCTGTGGACGCTCGACCGGTTCGTCGCCGAGATGGAGACCCTGCGGGCGGCGTTGGGACTCGACGAGTTCGATCTCCTCGGCCAGTCCTGGGGTGGGGTCCTCGGCCTGGAGTACCTGCTGCGCCATCCCGGAAGGATCCGGACTTTCGTCGCCGCCGACACCGCCTTCGACCTAGCCGGTATGCAGCGCGGATTCGACCGGAAGAAGCAGGCACTCGGCGACGAGACCGTCACGATGATGGCCCGCCATGAAGCCGAGGGAACCACCGACCACCCCGAGTACCAGGCTGCCGTCACCCTGCTGATGTACCGCCACGTGTGCCGCCTGCACCCTTGGCCGGAGTCGCTGAGTTGGTGCATACAGAACCTGGGCGCAGACGTTTTCGCCCGGATGTTCGGTCCCTACTTCTTCCAGTGCACCGGAACGCTGCGCGACTGGGACCGGATGGACGCCCTGGAAACAGTCGAAACCCCCGTGCTGTTGGTTCACGGCGAGCACGACTACATCGTTCCCGAACTCGCTGC
>JBFYOR010000240.1:0-2520 GCA_041303695.1 Mycobacterium sp.
GCTCTACACCCACGTCACGGTCGCTCGGCTGCGCGCCGTGCACGACCAGGCACACCCGAGGGCGTGAGATCACCCGGCCAGCGGTTTGAGCCGGATCCGGGTGGTGGCCAGCAGACCGAGCGGATCGACATAGTCCGCACGCGCCGCCGGGCCCCACATCGCGCCCCAGTGCAGGCAGGCCGGCGCCGGGCAGCCCGGGTGCCCGGCCGCCAGTCGTCCCAGCGGACTGGACACGTCGACCAGCTGCCCGGGTGAGACCACCGCGTTCACCGGTTCGTAGCTGGTGCGCAAGCCGCCGGGGTGTGCCACCGACACCACCGGCCGGCCCGCCAGCATCCCGGCGAACGCCACCGTGCCCGGCCCGGCCGCATAGACCGGCTGCCCCGGAACCCCGGCCAGATCGACGCCGCGGTGGCCGCGCTGCCAGTTCGGGGACGGGGCGTCGAAGTGCCGGGTCACCACCGGAACCCCCGGACGCAACGGCCAGGACAAGCGGTCTCCGTCGGGGTATGCCGGGGCCGCCCAGACCACCGTCACCGCCACTGAGACTGTGAGCGCCGCCGGGATCCGCATCCGTCCAGTTCAGCGCCCCGCACCGAGATCGGTCCCCGCATCGAGCCTCGGTTGTGCATGGTGTCGCGGCTGTGGACAACAGTGGTCCGCGGCGGGTGTAAACTTCCCCTCGCAGCCCGTGCGAGCGGGCTGACTTCGCGCGCTTGACGCACTGTCGCCATGACGACAGGTGCCGCGCATGCCGGTTGGTCCCGTCTCACGACGGGTCGGTGTGTGCGCAGGCGCCAGGGCCCGGCCTCAACCGATGCCGGGCGAGAACCGACAGTTAAGGCATCACCATGGCCGTAGTAACCATGAAGCAGCTGCTTGACAGCGGCGCCCACTTCGGACACCAGACCCGTCGCTGGAATCCCAAGATGAAGCGGTTCATCTTCACCGACCGCAACGGCATCTACATCATCGACCTGCAGCAGACGCTGACCTTCATCGACAAGGCCTACGAGTTCGTCAAGGAGACCGTCGCCCACGGCGGGTCGGTGATGTTCGTCGGCACCAAGCGCCAGGCCCAGGAGTCGATCGCCGAAGAGGCGACGCGTGTCGGCATGCCGTACGTGAACCAGCGCTGGCTCGGTGGCATGCTCACCAACTTCTCCACCGTGCACAAGCGCCTTCAGCGGATGAAGGAACTCGAGGCCATGGAGCAGACCGGCGGGTTCGAGGGTCGCACCAAGAAGGAAATCCTGATGCTGACCCGGGAGAAGAACAAGCTCGAGCGCAGCCTCGGCGGTATCCGGGACATGAACAAGGTGCCCTCGGCGATCTGGGTCGTCGACACCAACAAGGAACACCTCGCCGTTGCCGAGGCCCGCAAGCTGAACATCCCGATCATCGCGATCCTGGACACCAACTGCGATCCCGATCTCGTCGATTACCCGATCCCGGGCAATGACGACGCGATCCGCTCGGCGGCCCTGCTGACCAAGGTCATCGCCGCAGCGGTCGCCGAGGGCCTGAAGGCCCGCGGCGGCGCCGGTGCCGGCGACACGCCCGATGCCGCGGCTGAGCCGCTGGCCGAGTGGGAGCAGGAACTGCTGGCCAGCGCGGCCATCGATGCTGCCCCCAGCGAGCCCGGCCCGGTCGCCGACGAGTCCGTCACCACGACCGTCACCGTCGAGGAAGGCTGAGATGGCTAACTACACCGCTGCCGACGTCAAGCGGCTCCGCGAGCTCACCGGCTCCGGGATGATGGACTGCAAGAACGCGCTGGCCGATGCCGACGGCGACTTCGACAAAGCCGTCGAGGCGTTGCGGATCAAGGGTGCCAAGGATGTCGGCAAACGCGCCGAGCGGGCTACCGCCGAAGGTCTGGTCGCGGCGCGCGCCGGGGCGCTGATCGAGCTGAACTCCGAGACCGACTTCGTCGCCAAGAACGCGGAGTTCCAGCAGTTGGCCGATCTGATCCTGGGCGCGGCCCTGGAGTCGAAGGCGGCCGACGTCGACGCGCTCAAGGCGGCCAAAGCCGGCGACCGGACCGTCGAGCAGGCGATCGCCGAGCTGTCGGCGAAGATCGGCGAGAAGCTGGAGTTGCGCCGGGTGCAGTATTTCGACGGCAACGTCGAAACCTACCTGCACAAGCGCGCCGCCGACCTGCCGCCCGCAGTGGGCGTGCTGGTCGAGTTCGAAGGCAGCGATAAAGACGCCGCACACGCGGTCGCGCTGCAGATCGCCGCGCTGAAGGCCAAGTACCTCACCCGTGACGAGGTGCCGGCAGACGTCGTCGCCAACGAGCGCCACGTCGCCGAGGAGACCGCCAAGGCTGAGGGCAAGCCCGAGGCCGCGCTGCCCAAGATCATCGAGGGTCGCGTCAACGGCTTCTTCAAGGATGTCGTCCTGCTCGAGCAGCCGTCGGTGTCGGACAACAAGAAGTCCGTCAAGGCGCTGCTCGACGAGGCCGGTGTCACGGTGACCCGGTTCGTGCGCTTCGAGGTGGGTCAGGCTTAGCCGGCC
>JBFYOR010000241.1:0-2571 GCA_041303695.1 Mycobacterium sp.
TCGCGCGCCGGACGGCCGTGGTTCCCGAAGGCGATAGCTCAGCTGGTGCCGCAGGTGCAGTCAGGTCCGCACGTGCACGGTGAGCAGGTGCAGCTCGAGTTGGCACAGCCGGGGCCCTGGCCGCAGGTGCAGGTCGGACTGCAGCTGCACGGCGAACAGGTGCATGTCGGGTTGTCGCAGGTCGTCATCGCGCTCATGACAGCCATCCTGTCACAGGGTTGACGTCGCAGAAAGGTCTCAGCCGGCGCGGTTGTCGCGGATCTGAACGACCAGGGATTTGCAGGCAAGGCGCTGAAGCACTGTCATGACGGTGCTGTAGGCCAGTTCGCGGCGGGCAGACAGCGCGCGATGTACCTGGCGGACGGTTTGCGGCCCGCCGGTATCCCACAGCTGGTCCATGATGGCTCGTTCAAGGCTGCCCAGACGTCGTGACGGTGCCATATCCGCTCGCCTCCCTCGCCACGCCCGCATGGGCGCTCACCCAAGTAGTCGCGCGCCGGACGGCTGTGGTTCCCGAAGGCGGTAGCTCAGCTGGTACCGCAGGAGCAGTCAGGTCCGCACGTGCACGGCGAGCAGGTGCAGGTCGAGTTGGCACAGCCGCTGCCCTGGCCGCAGGTGCAGGTCGGACTGCAGGTGCACGGCGAACAGGTGCATATCGGGTTGTCGCAGGTCGTCATCGCGCTCATGGCAGCCATCCTGTCACAGGGTTGACGTCGCAGAAAGGTCTCAGCCGGCGCGGTTGTCGCGGCGCGCGGCAGCGATCAGGTCGTCCCGGGCGCGGGCCACCCGCGAGCGGATCGTGCCCAGCGGGCAGCCGCAGACCTCCGCGGCCTCGGCGTAGGACAGGCCCAGGACCTGGGTGAGGATCAGCGCGTCGCGGCGATCGGGTTCCAGGCCGTCGACCAGCATCCTGATCTCGACGACATCCTCGAATCGACCCACCTCGTGGGAGGTGCTGAGCAGTTCCTCGACGTCCACACCGCTGGTGGTGCGGGGGCGGGCCTGGTTGCGCCGAATCTGGTCGACGACCACCCGACGGGCGATCGACAGCAGCCAGGTGCGCGCCGAGGAGCGGCCGGCGAACCGCGGCAGCGCGCCGATCACCCGCAGATAGGTCTCCTGGGTGAGGTCATCGGCGCTGCCGGGATCGGCGAGGAACGCCACCGTCCGCCACACGTCGCGTTCGGTGGCCCTGATGAATTCATCCAGCGCCCGACGGTCGCCCCGCCCGGCGGCCAGCGCCAGCCGGGTCAACGGATCGTGGTCGGTCACGTTCAGCACCTTAGGGGATGGCGGCACCGGGTGGGGGCGCAGGCAGGTAATTTGACGGTGACGCCGCGGAACTCCGAGCCGATTCCAGCCGACTGTTTGAAGCGGGGAGTCTGCGCGGCGCACTGAGGAGGACGATGACCACGACCGTCGTCGGCGGCACGGATGCGCCGCCGTCGCGCCGCGTCGAACTGGACGTGTCGGGGATGACCTGTGCGGCGTGCGCGGCCCGGGTGGAGTCCCGGCTCAACAAACTCGACGGAGTTCGGGCCTCGGTGAACTACGCCACCAGGGTGGCAACCGTCGACGCGCCGGGCGCGGTGGCCACCGATGAACTGTGTGAGGTGGTCCGCCGCGCCGGCTATGACGCGGATCTGCGGGCAGCCGGCCGCGACGAGCGTCCCGACCCCGACGACGCGACGGCCCGCTCACTGCTGCGACGCCTGGCGGTGGCCGCGGTGCTGTTCGTCCCGTTGTCGCACCTTTCGGTGATGGTCGCGGTCCTGCCGGCCACCCGATTCCCGGGGTGGCAGTGGGTGCTGACCGCGCTGGCGTTGCCCATCGTCGGGTGGGCGGCGTGGCCCTTCCACCGGGTGGCGTTGCGTAACGCCCGGCACGGGACGGCGTCCATGGAGACCTTGATCTCGGTCGGAATCACCGCGGCCACGCTGTGGTCGATGTACACGATTTTCGCGGTGCGCCGGGAGCAGCCGACCACCGGGGTGTGGCAGGCGCTGACGAGCAGCGACGCCATCTACCTAGAGGTCGCCGCCGGGGTGACGGTGTTCGTCCTGGCCGGCCGCTACTTCGAGGCGCGAGCCAAGTCGAAAGCGGGCAGCGCGCTGCGCGAACTGGCCGCGTTGAGCGCCAAGAACGTCGCGGTGCTGCTCGCCGACGGCACCGAAATGGTCATTCCCGCCGAGGAACTCAAGGAACAGCAGCGGTTCGTCGTCCGTCCCGGTGAGACCATCGCCGCCGACGGCCTCGTCGTCGACGGTTCGGCGGCCGTCGACATGAGTGCGATGACGGGGGAGTCCAAACCGGCCCGGCTGCAGCCCGGCGCCAGCGTCATCGGGGGGACGGTTGCGCTCGACGGGCGGTTGATCGTCGAAGCCGCGGCCGTCGGCGCCGACACCCACTTCGCCGGTATGGTGCGCCTCGTCGAGGAGGCCCAGGCGCAGAAGGCCGACGCCCAGCGCCTGGCCGACCGGATCTCCGGGGTTTTCGTCCCGGTGGTGTTCGTCATCGCCCTGCTCACCGCCGCGGAGAAGGCCCGTTCGGCTCCGGCGCCGGCCAGCAGCC
>JBFYOR010000242.1:0-2782 GCA_041303695.1 Mycobacterium sp.
AGGTAGGCCACCAGACGCATGGTCCCGTCCCAGGCCTCGGCCCCCTCGGGATCGTGCAACAGGATCAGCCGACCGAAGGCGTCGCCCTCGGAGCTCTCCGGCACGATCGCCTGCTCCGGGCGACGAACCTCGGCACCCAACGCATAGCTGTACGGCGCGAGGCGCTGAGGTGGTCGGATCGGGCCGAGCTCGATCTCCGGCCGGACCTCGGCGGCATTCATCGCCGCCACGGCCTCGCGGAACTGGATCGGCTCCGCGCTGGTCACTGGATTGACGCTAGCCCCAACTGGCGGGGCGTGCCGACAGGCGCGCCGCCGTGAGGTGCCGGGGTGGCTCTGCGAGCGCGGCGGCCGTGGCAGCATGGTCGGAGTGAGCACTCGTCGCCAGCTGCCCGAGGCGCCCTACCTGGCTGCGGCAACAGGCCGCCCGACCGGCCGGATCCCGGTGTGGTTCATGCGGCAGGCCGGCCGATCATTGCCGGAGTACCGCCAGTTGCGTGCCCGCAACACCATGATGCAGGCCTGTTTCGACCCGGATCTGATCTGTGAGATCACCCTGCAGCCGGTCCGCCGGCATGGCGTCGACGCGGCGATTCTGTTCTCCGACATCGTCGTGCCGTTGCGCGCAGCCGGCGTGGACCTCGACATCGTGCCCGACGTCGGCCCGGTGATCGCCAACCCGGTGCGCACCGATGCCGACGTGGCGGCGATCAAGTCTCTTCGGCTGCAGCGGGTCGATGCGGTCAGCGAGGCCATCGGTCTGCTGGTCGGCGAACTGGGCCAGGTGCCGCTGATCGGCTTCGCCGGAGCGCCGTTCACCATGGCCTCCTACCTGGTCGAAGGTGGCCCCAGCAAGCTGCACGAGCGCACCAAGACCATGATGCTGGCGCAGCCGTCCACCTGGCATGCGCTGATGGAGGTCCTGACCGACCTGACCATCGACTTCCTGCGCCTGCAACTCGAGGCCGGGGTGGACGCCGTTCAATTGTTCGACTCGTGGGCGGGCACGCTTTCGCCGGCGGACTACCGCAGTTACGTTCTGCCGCACAGCACGCGGGTTTTTGCGGCACTGGTGGATTACGGCGTGCCGATGACTCACTTCGGGGTGGGCACCGCCGAGTTGCTCGGTGCGATGGGACAGGCGGGGGCGACGGTGGTCGGCGTCGACTGGCGGACCTCGCTGGCCGACGCGGCGGTCCGGGTCGGACCCGGAAAGGCGTTGCAGGGCAACCTCGATCCGGTCGTTCTGCTCTCGGGATGGCCGGCGGTGGAGAGGGCGGCGAGGGCGGTTGTCGCCGACGGGCGGCTGGCGGTCGCAGCCGGCGCGTCCGGTCATATCTTCAACCTCGGTCACGGTGTGCTGCCGCCCACCGACCCCGAGGTGATCACCGACCTGGTGGCGCTGGTGCACTCGCTGTGACGTCGAGCGCTGTCCCGACCTATGTGGTTGTCGGGGGCGGGATTTCGGGTCTGGCCGCGGCCGACCGTATCCGCGGCGTGATGGGGGACCGGGCGACGATCATGGTCTTCGACCCCGCTGATCGGCTGGGCGGGGTGTTGCGCACCGAAACCGTGTGCGGTCAACCCGTCGACATCGGAGCCGAGGCATTCATCGCCCGCCGGCCCGAAGTGCCCGCGCTGCTGCGTGAACTCGGCCTTGCCGACCGGCAGGTCGGTCCCACCGGGGTGCGAACCACCATTTTCAGCGGCGGCCGGCTGCACCCGCTGCCGTCCGGGACGGTCAACGGTATTCCCGGGTCGGCGGCGTCGATGGCGGGACTGGTCGACGACCTGACCGTCGCCCGGATCGCCGCCGAACCGGATCGGCCGCTGCAGTGGCGCCCGGGTGCGGACCCTGCGGTCGGTGCGCTGGTTGCCGAGCGGTTCGGGGAGCAGGTGGTGGCCCGCTCGGTGGATCCGATGCTGTCGGGTGTCTACGCCGGTTCGGCGGCGACGATCGGGTTCCGCTCGGCGGTTCCGACGGTGGCAGCCGCGCTGGACGCCGGCGCGGACAGCCTCACCGCGGCCGTCTGCCGGGCGCTGCCGGGCAGCACCAGCGGGCCGGTGTTCGGGGCGGTGGCCGGCGGCTACCGGGTGCTGCTGGATGAGTTGGTGCGGTGCAGTCGGCTGCAGTGGATCCAGGCGGCGGTGCGCAGTCTGTCGGTGGACGGAACCGGTTGGGTGCTGGTGGATTCCGCCGGCGCATCGACCCGGGCCGACGGTGTGGTGTTGGCACTGCCGGCCCCGCAGACCGCCCGGCTGCTCGGCGAGGTCGCGCCGCGGGCCGCGGCGGCCGCCGCCGGGGTGCAGGTCGCCTCCGCGGCGGTGCTGGCGATGGCGCTGCCGGCCGGGACGCCGTTTCCCCCGCAGTCCGGAGTCCTGGTGGCCAGCGGTGAGACGCTGCATTCGAAGGCCATCACGCTGTCCAGCCGTAAATGGGGCAGCCGGGGCGGCCCCGAACTGCTGCGGCTGTCGTTCGGCCGGTACGGCGACGATATCGCCCGGAGCACCCCGGACGATCTGCTGCGGGCGTGGGCGGTCGAGGATCTGGACACCGTGTTCGGTATCCGCGCCGACCCGCTCGAGGTTCTGGTGCATCGCTGGATCGACGCTCTTCCGCAATACGGCCCGGGCCATGCCGACCTGGCCGCCGACGTCCGGGCCGGGCTACCGGCCGGGCTGGCGGTCACCGGAAACTTCCTTGACGGCGTCGGGGTTCCGGCGTGCCTGGCCGCCGCGGCCCGTGCGGCCGCCGTCGCGCTGGCCCCCTCCGCCGCCTGACC
>JBFYOR010000243.1:0-5558 GCA_041303695.1 Mycobacterium sp.
GGCCAAGAAGGCCGAAGAGAGCCCGGCAGCTGAGGAGACCCCGGTGGTCGAGGCTGAGCCGGTGGTCGAGGCTGAGCCGGTGGCTGAGGCTCCTGCCGACGCCGAGCCCGCCGCAGAGTCCGCCGAGCCCACCGCCGAATGAGTTCGGCAGTGGTCGACGCCGTCGAGCACCTGGTGCGGGGGATCGTCGACAACCCCGATGACGTCCGCGTCGATATGGTGACGAACCGCCGTGGCCGGACCGTCGAGGTGCATGTGCATCCCGACGATCTCGGCAAGGTGATCGGCCGGGGCGGGCGCACCGCCACCGCGCTGCGGACCCTGGTCGCCGGAATCGGCGGTCGGGGCATCCGCGTCGACGTGGTGGACACCGACCAGTAGTGGAGTTGGTGATCGGGCGGATCGCCAAAGCACATGGCATCACCGGCGAGCTCGTCGTGGACGTCCGAACCGACGACCCTGACGCCCGGTTCATCGCGGGTAAATCGCTGCGACTCAAGCGCAGTCGAGGTGGTGGCGAGACCGCGGTCGTCATCGAGTCGGTGCGGCCGCACGCCGGCCGGCTGCTGGTCCGGTTGCGCGGGGTTACCGACCGGGACGGCGCCGACGCGCTGCGCGGCGGCCTGTTCACGGTCGATTCCGCCGAACTGCCGCCGATCGACGATCCCGACGAGTTCTACGACCACCAGCTGGAGGGTCTGGCGGTCCGCACCGTCGACGGTCAGCCGGTCGGTACGGTCGCGGAGGTGCTGCACACCGCCGCCGGGGAGTTGCTCTCGGTTCGCACCGACGCCGACGGCGAGATACTGGTGCCCTTCGTCGGCGCAATCGTCAGATCGGTGTCGTTGACAGACCGGGTCATTGAGATCGACCCGCCGGAAGGCCTGCTGGACCTGGATTCGCTCTGATGCGTATCGACGTCATCACCATTTTCCCCGATTATCTGGAACCGGTGCGGCAGTCCCTGCCCGGCAGGGCAATTGAAGCCGGCATCCTCGAGTTCGGGGTGCATGACCTGCGCCGGTGGACCCATGACGTGCACCGCTCGGTGGACGACGCCCCCTATGGCGGCGGGCCCGGCATGGTGATGAAGGCACCGGTGTGGGGTGCGGCACTCGACGAGATCTGCTCGGGGGAAACACTTCTGGTGGTTCCGACGCCGGCCGGCCGACTGTTTGGTCAGGCGCATGCGCAGCGCTGGACGGCCGAGTCCCACCTGGTGTTCGCCTGCGGCCGCTACGAGGGCATCGATCAACGGGTTGCCGACGACGCCGCCACCCGGATGCGCGTCGAGGAGGTCTCGATCGGAGACTACGTGCTGGCCGGCGGCGAGGCCGCCGCTCTGGTGATGATCGAGGCGATGGTGCGGCTGCTACCGAACGTCATCGGCAATCCGCTTTCGCACCAGGACGATTCACACTCCGAACTGTCCGAGGGCCTGCTGGAGGGGCCGAGCTACACCCGTCCTCCGGTATGGCGGGGGCTGGAGGTGCCGCCGGTGCTGTTGTCCGGTGACCACGCGAAGATCGCGGCCTGGCGCCGAGAGCAGGCGATGGCGCGCACCCGGGAACGTCGCCCGGATCTGCTCTAGATCCGCCCGCCCGGGAACATCGTCTTGAGCGCCGCGGTGAGCGTATCCCGGGCGGTTTCCTCGTCGACCGGCTGCATGGACCCGATGGCAATGACATAGCGACGGTCCGCGCCCACCACACCGGTGGACATATGAAGTTGGTTCGGCCCGTTCCAGCAGCACATCCAACCCTGTTTCACCGCAACCGGTTCGGCGAACAGCGCGTCCGGGATTCCGAAGCGCTGCGGGTAGCCGTCGATGCCGAGGGGGGTCGACGCGGCGAGGTTGGAGATGATCACGTCGGCCTGTGCCGACGGTAGCCCGCCGGTCCCGTCGAGCAACATGTCGTAGTACCGGACCAGATCTGCGGTGGTGCTCATGGTGTTCCACCAGTCGCTGTTGTACGGCTCGGTGGTGGAGGCCAGTTTGTAGCGGTTGACCACGCGTTCGACGACCTCGTTGCGTCCGCCGCGAACCCAGAAATCGTTGGCCTGGAAGTCGTCGGACGACCGCAACATGATTTCGAGTCCGCGCCGGTCCTCCCGGTCGAGTTCGGTGTTGCGCTGGGACATCCGCATCAGCAGGTCATCGGCGATGAACAGCTTGGCCACCGAGGCGATCGGAAACGGTGCCGGGTCGCCCCCGGAGACCACCCGGCCGGTCCGGCGGTCCAGGACGGTGAAGGTGATGTCGGCCCCGTCGCGCGCGGCGTCGATGGTGGCTTTGCGGGCCCGGACGTCGAGGTTGGCGGTCGGATCGGGTAGCGCAGTGGGCGGAGGTGCCTGCGGGGCCGCGGACGGGCCGGCCGCCAGCAAAGTGACCTGCTTGGGCGGGCCGGCCCAGTGCGCCTTCAGTTCGATCGAGGATGCACCCAGCAGCAGTGTTGCCGCCACGACCGCCACCGTGGAGAGGATCATCGAACGACGGCGTCGCATGGTCCTCTCCTCAGCTCGCTGGTAAGCGTTCCGTGGAACGCCGCTGACAGGGCCCACCTTAGGAAATACCCGGCTTCAACAGGGTAGCCGTCCCATTTGCAGACCGCACAATCCTCGCGGCGGGTCATGCGATTTCGCTGCTGGGTGCCGATCTGGCACAATTGAGCAGTTGCCCGCGCGGACCGTTCTTGCGTCCGCTGCGACAGACATCCGACCACCGGCTCGGGGTAGTCGGGCCTATGTGCCCCGGACCGCCCCCCGTAGCCCGAACGCAAGGAATTGCAGGAGATGAACACTCTCGACTTCGTCGACCAGGGCTCGCTGCGCGACGACATCCCTGCCTTCGGACCCGGCGACACCGTCAACGTTCACGTCAAGGTCATCGAAGGCAATAAGCAGCGCATCCAGGTATTCAAGGGTGTGGTGTTGCGCCGCTCCGGCGGTGGCATCCGCGAGACCTTCACCGTCCGCAAGGAGAGCTACGGCGTCGGCGTCGAGCGGACGTTCCCCGTGCACTCGCCCAATATCGACCACATCGAGGTCGTCACCCGCGGGGCCGTCCGTCGCGCCAAGCTGTACTATCTGCGCGAACTGCGGGGCAAGAAGGCCAAGATCAAAGAGAAGCGCTGAGCTTCGACATCGGGTGCCGAGAAGCGTCGTGGGTAGCGGGGATTGCGGCCTGCGGATGGCTACGCTGATCCCGTGACCGTCACCCCGGACCCCGCCGACCCGACCCCGGAGCCCTCCGCGACCGCGGACGTTTCGGATAAGCCCGATAAGGGCGGCAAGGCGCGTTCCGCGTTGCGCGAGGGCGTGATCCTGGTCGGCACCGCGGTGCTGCTCTACTACGTGATGCTGACCTTCGTCGCCCGGCCCTACCTGATCCCGTCGGAGTCGATGGAACCGACACTGCACGGCTGCCCCGGCTGTGTCGGCGACCGGATCATGGTCGACAAGATCAGCTACCGATTCGGTTCCCCCGAACCCGGCGACGTGGTGGTGTTCAAGGGGCCGCCGAACTGGAACGTCGGCTACAAGTCGATCCGGTCCGAGAACACCGCGATCCGCTGGGTGCAGAATGCGCTGTCCTTCGTCGGTTTCGTGCCCCCGGACCAGAACGACTTGGTTAAGAGGATCATCGCGGTCGGCGGACAGACCGTGCAGTGCCGCGCCGACACCGGCCTGACGGTCGACGGCAAGCAGCTCAAGGAGCCCTACCTCAGTTCCTCGGTCATGATGGCCGACCCGGCCGTCTATCCCTGCCTGGGTAACGAGTTCGGCCCGGTTCGGGTGCCCGAGGACCGGCTGTGGGTGATGGGTGACAACCGCACCCACTCGGCGGATTCCCGGGCGCACTGCACCAGTTCGCCGGTCGAGGCGCAAAAGGGCGTCATCTGTACCGGCGATCCGGCCACCGGCACGGTGCCGGTCGACAACGTCATCGGGCAGGCGCGGTTCATCGCGTGGCCGCCGTCGCGCTGGGGCGGTGTCTCCACGGTCGACCCGCAGCAGGGCTGACGTGTCGGCCAGGAAGGCTACCGTCGCGCCGTGGCCCCCGCGGACGGTCATCCGGCGGTCGTCGGGATTGCGGACCCTGGAGTCCGCTCTGTACCGCAGCGGGCTCGGGCCGGTCGCCGGGGTGGACGAAGTGGGCCGGGGCGCCTGCGCCGGGCCGCTGGTCGTGGCGGCCTGCGCCCTCGGGCCGAACCGAGTGGAAAGCCTTTCCGCCCTAGACGATTCCAAGAAGCTCTCCGCTAAGGCGCGTGAGGAACTGTTCCCCTTGATCCGTCGCCACGCACTGGCCTACCACGTGGTGTTCATCTCCGCCGCTGAGGTGGACCGCCGCGGCGTGCACGCGGCCAACATCGAGGGCATGCGCCGCGCGGTCGCGGGACTCTCGGCGCGGCCCGGATACGTGCTGTCGGACGGTTTCCGGGTTCCCGGGCTGCCGGTGCCCTCGCTGCCGGTGGTCGGCGGTGACGCCGCAGCGGCCTGTATCGCGGCGGCCAGCGTGCTGGCCAAGGTCAGCCGCGACCGGCTGATGATCGCGATGGACGACGATCATCCGGGTTACGGGTTCGCCGAGCACAAGGGCTACAGCACGGCGGCGCACAGTGCGGCGCTCGCCGATCTCGGCCCGTGCAGCCAGCACCGGCACTCGTTCATCAACGTCCGCGAAGCGTGCGACAGGATGGAATCACCATGCGAGGAACCACTACCCGAGGACAAGGACCGTTGAGCTGATGAGTGCCGAGGATCTCGAGAAATACGAAACCGAGATGGAACTCTCGCTGTACCGCGAATACAAGGACATCGTGGGCCAGTTCAGCTACGTCGTGGAGACTGAGCGGCGGTTCTACCTGGCCAACAGTGTCGAACTGGTGCCGCGCAACACCGATGGCGAGGTCTACTTCGAGCTTCGGCTTGCCGATGCCTGGGTGTGGGACATGTACCGACCGGCCCGCTTCGTCAAGCAGGTCCGGGTGATCACCTTCAAGGACGTCAACATCGAAGAGGTGGAGAAGCCCGAGCTGCGCCTGCCGGAGTGACGTCGGCCGCCGGCTGTGTATCGATGAGGGGGTGGGGATAAGCCTCGCCTGGTCGGGCTAGTCGGTCCGTTTCTGTCGCCGTCCTCGCCCACGCTGGGCCCATGACGACATCGAGCCGAACGACATCGAGCCGAACGACATCGAGCCGCAAGGAACTTGGCGCGCTGGGGGAGCAGCTGGCCGTCGAACACCTGCGTTCCCTGGGGCTGCGGATCGTGGCCCGCAACTGGCGCTGCCGGTACGGCGAACTCGATGTGATCGCCGCCGACGGCGACGACACGGTGGTGTTCGTCGAGGTCAAGACGCGCAGCGGAGACGGGTTCGGGGGTCTTGAGCAGGCGGTCACGCCACAGAAGCTGCGCCGTATCCGGCGGCTGGCCGGTATCTGGCTGGCCGGTCAGGACCTGCGGTGGCCGGGACTGCGCATCGATGTGGTGGGGGTGCGGGTCGGCCGCCGTCGCAGCCCCGAGATCATGCACCTGCGCGGGGTCGGCTGATGGCGCT